>JAYTSU010000028.1:0-20396 GCA_043745485.1 Candidatus Saccharimonadota bacterium | reverse complement strand
AGCGCATATCTTGAGTACTACAATACGGAGAGAGTACACTTAGGCATACAGTTGCTGACGCCTATGCAGATGTTGCAAAGGTCTTGAGTTCTATACGGAGATGCAATGGGGGTACCAAACGTTTTATTCCCAGCGGAAGACGCGGAAGGCTATAAAGTACACAATCACCATCCACAGTGCCATAACGCCGAGTTGCGGACCGAGCTCTGTGAGACCACGGCCCTCAGTTGCAATCAGCCGGGCGCCGTCAATAACTGGAGTTAGCGGGAAAAAAGTTGTAAGACTTTGGAGCCAAGCGGGCATCAAGAAACGAGGGAAGAATGTGCCACTCAAAAACATCATCGGGAAGACTATAATGTTGGCTAGCGGCGCTGCTTGACGCTCATTCTTGGCCCAGCCGCCGATGGAAAGACCAATGCCGAGAATCAGAACAATGCTAAAAATCAGAAACGCTGCTAGCTCGAAGTAATTGCCGACAACTTTTAGGTGAAAAAGGGCGATCGCTACTACAAACATGATGGCCAGCGACATCAATCCCACGACCGCATTACCGAGCATAACCGAGAGGAAATACTGCCAGACTCGGAGTGGCGTGGTGTGCAAACGGCGCAAAATACCCATTTTTTTTAGCTCAGGGAAGATGTTTATGGGACCAAAGATGCCAGAACCAAGAATGGCAAAGCCAAGCAAACCGGCGAACGTGTAGTCGAATGAAGACAAGCTCTTTTCGTTGAGCTGTTTTGGTACAGCTACAAACGGGGTGGCTGTCATAATTATATCGCTGTTAATAGGAGTAAAATACTTGGTCTGCAAAAAACCCTGCACTGCTTGGCCCGCTTGTTGACCATTTTGCGTAAATAACACCTGAGCTTGTCCACTTGGCTTGCCGTTTTTTAGTTCACCGAAGTTACGGGGAAATATAATGGTAGCGTCAAGCTGGCCACGGACCATACTGACTTTAGCTTTTTCAAGCGTCGTAATTTTGGGACTAATTTTAAGCACCTTATCCTTGTTGGCGCTCGCAACAAAGTCTTTGTAATACTGACTATCTGTATCACTAATGACTGCAACATTAAAACTGGTACCAGAGTGGCCAGAAATACCACCAAAGACAAACAAAAAGATTAGCGGGAACAAGAATGTAAAGAATATTGCAGTTTTGTCGCGGAATAGACGTCTGAAGTTGGTAACAAAGAACACCCAGACAGTAAACAACTTTGTCTTAAAGCTCATTGGTTTCATATGCTCGCAAGCCCCTTTCCCGTCATTTCAATAAATACGTCTTCTAGGTTGGCCTGCTCAACTTTTTGGTCTTTATTGAAGCCTTTAGCTAACAAATTCTTGATGAGGTTCTTTGGCGAGTCTAGCGCAATAATATTACCTTGGTCCATGATTGCGATGCGGTCACACAACACTTCGGCTTCGTCCATGTAGTGTGTCGTTAGGATGACGCTGATGCCACGGTCACGGACTTCTTCTATGAGCTTCCAGAGGTTACGGCGTGCCTGAGGATCGAGACCAGTTGTTGGTTCGTCCAAAAAGAACACTTTAGGGTTATGAACCAGAGCTGCCGTAATACTAAAACGCTGTTTTTGGCCACCAGAGAGGTTCTCTACGTAGCTGTCGGCCTTATCGCCAAGGTTTACATCGTCTAAGAACTTTTGTACATCGACTTTTTCGCCGTATGCCGCGGCAAACATCTGGATTAGCTCACTGAGTTTGGTCTTGTCCTGGAATCCAGGAGATTGTGGCTGAACACCGATGATAGCTCGGACTTCGTAGGGATGATCTGCCACATTGATTCCGGCTAGTACTGCTGTACCGCTATCTATTGGGCGGAGTGTCTCAATCATTTCAAGTGTCGTTGTCTTGCCCGCCCCATTTGGCCCCAAAATGCCGAACACTTCGCCCTCTTTGACCTCAAAACTTATGCCATTAACGGCAGTTTTATCATCATATTTTTTAGTAAGTTTATGTACTTTTAGAATAACTTCAGTAGAGACATGTCGTGTCATGAATAATAGTATACATGTTAAGTATTAAGATTTAAACCTGATTAGCCCCATTGTTCCGTCATATGTCACCCGGCACTTTTGAATAGTGTAGTTTGTTCAAATTCCGAGCACCGGAGCGGAGTTTACTTGAATGGTAAATGAGTACCGGAGCACAGGAATTTGGGCAAAGTATGCATTCAAAAGTACCGGCCCCAATAAAAAAGCCTCCGAAGAGGCTTTTTTATTCAAACGCTAAAAGTCTTATTTAGCTTCGCGCTTGACTGTAAGGAAACCGTTGCGTGGGTTTTCGTTAACCATCATGCCTGCTGGAACTGCGTTAACAGCTTCTGGACGCTCGTCTTTGCTGAAATAATAGATTGTCTGCTCTTTGCCGCCACGTAGAACTACTGCCTTTGAATTCAAGAAGTATGTTACGCCTTTTGAGTTAGTGTGCTTGTATGCCATTTTGGTTGTCTCCCTCTCTTACATTACTGATGGTACCCCTAACATACGCTGTGATGTTTTTGTTTGTCAATGGGGTAACACCGTATTTATTGTGATGTTTACGCTTATAACAGATACGACCACTGTAGGATTACAACATAGTAATTTTTTATTCATGAAGTGATGTGTATAAATTTAGAAGATTCTTTTAAGACTGTATTGCCTACGCTAATGCTTATAAGGTACACTTGGATGCGTAACACTATTTATGTAAAAAGGGGAAAACAACAATGGATATGCGTAGCCAACCTGGCCAGCAGCAGCCTGTTGCATCAGCACCGGTTTCACAACCAGCACAACAGCACCGACCAGTTAAAAACAGTAAGTGGACAAAAGGCGAAGGCCTGAGGATCTTAAATGTCATCTTGCTTGCGATGATAGCTATTATCGTCGGATTAGTTGCACTCTCTGTGGCAGTCGGTGGCAACAGTGGCGAAGAGAAATATGTTGATAAAACTAAGTTCCAGGCTGTATTCCTCAATGGTGGCCAGGTTTACTTTGGTAAAATTCATTCATTGAATGACAAGTTTATAACTATCGACAAAATCTACTACCTCCGCGTTAACCAGCAGGTACAGCCAAACCAAAGCAACACCAGTGCTGCTAACCAGGACGTTTCGTTGGCTAAGCTTGGTTGTGAACTTCACGGTCCGACCGATTCAATGGTCATCAATCGTGAGCAAGTTCTTTTCTGGGAAAACCTAAAGGCAGACGGTCAAGTTACCAAAGCTGTCAGTGCATACGTTAAGGCAAACCCACAAGGTCAGTCATGTGACACTGCCGCAGCAGGCTCAGCAGCCGGAACAGGTGCCGCAACAGACACTACAACAACTCCTGCAACTACGACTCCTACTGTTAAGAGATAGTTTGGACGTTAGTTCTCAAAAAGAGGCCCCATTGTGGGCCTCTTTTTTAAACTTTTGCTAGCTTCATCCCACTAGCGCTTATATACTTACAGTAAATGACTGCTAAAAAACGAGAACTTCATCATGTGCTTGTGCTAATCCGTCGCATTAATTCAGTGCTACTTCTGGGGGCATGTATATTTTTTGCCTTCACAGCCATTACGTCACTACGAAATAATAACCAAGAGATGGTAAAGCTTAGGGCAGCAGTGTTTGTAGCCGATCAAAAAAATGGTGATATAGAAGGCGCATTACAGAAGCTACGGAAATATGTCTATGCACACATGAACACCAACCTCAGCAGTGGCGCTAATGCTGTTAAACCACCTATCCAGTTGAAATATCAGTATGAACGGCTCAATGCCGCAAATACGGCCGCCTATCAGGTTGCATCCGCAAAGATGCTCGATGACGCCCAGAACACCTGCATTGCTCAGAACCCCGGCAGTGTCTTTAGCCAAGCTCGCTCTACTTGCGCGCGCGAGTATGCTGCCGCACACCCAGTACCCCAAAAATCAATTCCTGAGGACCTCTATAAGTTCGATTTTCTTTCTCCTATATGGTCACCTGACCTGGCGGGCTGGAGTATTGTTTTATCTGGGCTGTTTCTCCTTCTCTTCTTCGTCCGTATGTTGAGCAGCTGGATTATAGTGCGTGAACTGAGGAACAACTCCTAAGCTCGTTATGTCTATACGGTATACTTAATGTATGCATATTTTCTTTTCTGGTATAGGAGGCACAGGCATTGGTCCGTTGGCATTGATTGCACAGCAGGCTGGCTACGAAGTAAGTGGTTCAGACAAGCAGGATAGCCAGTATATTACCTACCTGAAGTCGCACGGCGTTCAGGACATTCATATTGGCCAAACAACAGAAGCGATCACGGAGGTGCACGCCAAAAAACCGATTGATTGGTATGTGTATTCTTCTTCCGTTGCAACCGAGAATCCTGACCAACCCGAATTCATATTTGTGCATGAAAAAGGGATTAAAAGTACCAAGCGTGATGTGCTGCTTAACGAAATCATCCGTGAAAAATCTCAAAAACTCGTAGCTGTTGCCGGTACTCACGGTAAAAGCACGACAACTGCCATGCTTATCTGGCTTTTTAAGGAGTTAGGCCTACCTGTTAGCTATTCGGTGGGTGCAAAGATGGGTTTTGGCGAAATGGGCCACTTCGACCCTGCTTCAAAGTATTTTTTGTATGAATGTGATGAATTTGACCGTAACTTTTTGGCATTCAGCCCGTATCTAAGCCTGATAACAGGAATTGCCTGGGACCATCATGAAGTATTCCCGACATTTTTAGATTATCAGGAGGCATTTAAGCAGTTTATTCAGCAGAGCGATGAGACTGTTTTGTGGCAACAAGACGCAGAGTTGCTCGGGATAGCTGCTGGCGCTGGAGCCCAGGTAATTAATAAAGAGGACCCCCAAATACAAGACATAAAGTTGGCAGGTTTAGTCAACCGTCAGAATGCCTGGGAAGTAATTGTAGCGGCTGAGTCGCTAACCCACGAGCCAGTTGAGAAGCTTACAAGTATACTGAACCGCTTTCCAGGGCTTGAGCGAAGAATGGAGCTGATAGCCCCTAATCTTTATACCGACTACGCTCATAACCCAGAGAAAATAGCGGGAGCAATGCAAACAGCACTGGAAATAGCTAAAGAGAAAAGTCAGAACCTTGTCGTGGTGTATGAACCCCTCACCAACCGACGCATGCACTTCACGCGTGAGCAACACAGGGATGTATTTGACGGCGCAGCGCAGATTTACTGGGTACCAAGCTATTTAGCACGTGAAGACCCTGCCCAGGCTGTTTTGAGCCCTGAGGAGTTGATAAAGTCTTTAAACCCAGCCTTGCAAGAGCTTACACAACCTATGAAGCTTGATAAAAAGCTCAAAGCAGTGATTGAAACACACCTACATGCTGGTGATCTAGTAGTAGGAATGAGTGGTGGTGGCGGTGGTAATTCTTTAGACGAATGGCTACGAAAAGAATTTAAATAAGAGCATGGGATACGTTTTGCTGTTTATGACGGGTTTGTTAGCAGGTGGAATAAACTCGATTGCAGGTGGCGGTATTTTTGTTGTTATACCTGCGCTGTTACTCAGTGGAGTCACAGGTAAACAAGCCGATGCTAGCGGGTCGTTTGCGGTCTGGATTGGTCAGACTACGAGTCTGTTTGAAAACCGCAGGCTACTCCCAAAAGATATGGGCTTAATGCGGCAGATCCTGGGCATAGGAGTGGTAGGTAGCATTACAGGAGCTTTGCTTTTGATTTGGACTCCAAATGTAAACTTTGAGCAGGCTTTGCCCTGGCTAAACCTAGCTGCAACACTACTGTATATAGGCGGGCCATGGCTAAAGAAACATATTAGTAACAGAGAGACTGCTCATCGCTATGCGTTCCCGTTATTTCTGCTCATCATTAGCATATATGGTGGCTACTTTGGAGGTGGCTTGGGAATGTTGGTTCTTGCTGTTTTGGGGATTTCTAACAGCCAGGACTTACAGCATCAAAATACACTAAAGTTACTGTTAGCCAGCCTAATTAATGCTGTCTCACTTGCAGTCTTACTGTTTGCGCAACTTATCATCTGGCGTTTTGCTCTTCCTGCCGGAGCCGGAGCACTGGTGGGCGGCTATGTCGGAGCGCGTTATAGTCGGCACCTCCCCTCGCGCGCTATCCGAAAAATAGTCATGGGCATTGGCGTCCTTACGACTCTGTATCTGTTTGTACGCTTTCGCTAGGCTCATCGATTGTCTCCACTTCCCTTTAATGTGCCCCTCTCAAGGCGGCTGGCTAGTTTGGCGATGTTGGCTTCAGCCAAGTCTTGCAGCGGTATACCAAGATCATGCGCAATTACCGCTATGTACCACAAGACATCACCCATTTCTTTTTTGATATTGTCTGTATCCAGCTTGTCAAAGTCGGCGTCTTGGTCACGAATCCACTTTTTAAAGACTGACTGAACTTCGCCAGCTTCGTCCGCCAGACCAAGTACTTGTTGCATGAGCTCTTTAAACTTGTCTTCCTTAGAAAGATTTGTTCTAAGAGCCAGCTTTTGATATTCATTAAAATCCATCTGCACTTCCTCCGTTTTAATCTATTGTAATCTAGTTAAGTGCGCCGAGGATAAACATAATCACGACAATAACGACCGCGACAACCCAAATGATCGGCATACTTGCATAATGCATGAGACTATCGGTCATTTTTACTTCTTTAGTATTTGCATGAGCTGGTAAGGCAGCTAGACCCGTTTCACGTTGTTTTGTGTTGGCATATGTCTGATCTTCATGCACGTACGATGCGGCGGCCAAACCACCGATTCTGGCAACATGTGCGGCCGCTTCTTGCTGATGTGTTGCTTTAGTAGGTTTTTTTGCAGCGGTGAAATCCTCTTTTGTGTCATCATCTGCCGAGACGCGTAATATTTCTTGACGCCGTTCGTGTTTAAATTCTTCGCCATAAGCAATTTCTGGGTTTTCGACTGCCTTACCGGTCTTCTCATCTATTTCAATCCGATGCCAAGCGCTTGTTTCTACTCGACGCCCATCTGCTACATGGTAGGTCTCATCGGTTACTTCCTGGTTCTCTGGTGCGTTTTCAATCTTCTGAGAATTTTCGTGTTTTTTGGCTGTTTCTGCTTTTGTTATAGTTTTTGAACTACGTTCTACTGCCGTAAGTGCAGCGGAGACAGTCGCAACTTCAATCATCGCGGGAGTTGGGTATTTCTCGAGAGTTTTTGTGATATTCTTTGATACATTCTCCAGCTTTGACTGCCTCTGTGACATGTTTTCAGGACTTGTAGCAGGCTTTAACTCTTGTTGTCGAATATGTGAGCTCAGCTGCTCTTGGGTTCGTTTTACAGCCTTCAGATGGGCTGCAGTTGAATACTGCTCGTTTTTAAGACTTTTTATTTCTCTATCTTTTGTCTTCAACTCATTAATATGTTCTTTTGCCTGTTTCTTTTTGCCGCGGCGGCCAAAAAGCCAACCAAAAGTTAGTCCTGCTGCAAGGCCATGGCGTAGCCCTATTTTCTGTCCACGATACTCAGCTTCGTTGAGCTCTGCTTGGCGCGCCCTATCCGCCGCAGCTGAGTCATACCATGGCCGCTCTGCAGAGCCGCCTCCACCCCCAAAAGATCCACTAGAGCCACTACCAGCTCCTGAACCGCTATGTTGTGGTGGCTCATCTTCTGGAGGTTCAGGTAGGCCTTCGCCCCCTAAGCCATCTTCGAGTAGTTCCGGCTCCATATAATCAGCTTCTTCCTCTACTGCGTCTTCTGAGCTGTGTGAAATTTCGGCAAATGCTTCGTGATCTTCCGCCAGCTCACCCGCCTCCTCAGAGCTTGAATGAAGTTCGGCTGGTTCTTTAGTGGAGGGCTCATCTTCCCAGTTTGCGGCTTCAATGGTTTCTTCAGGTACTAAGGTGGTTGATTCGTATCTGTAGCTTGCAAGTGTATCTGATGCTGACTCACTCGTAACTTCAACAACATCACCATCTTTTAGATCGTGTGCCTCATCCGCACGTAGCGGCATTATAGTTTCTTGAGTCTGACCCGCTACCTTTTCTTTTTCTGATTCAGTTTGTTCTTTACTATCCGAAACTTCAACTTCTTCTTCGGATTTAGCACCAATACTCTCAAGCAAGCGGTCCGTAATGCTGAGCCGTGGTTTCTCTTTATTTGCATCTGAACGTATCTCTTCTAATTCAACGCCTAATGCTGCGTGCGGTGTAGACTTCTTCTTTTCAGTCTTTTCTTCGTCTTCGTCATCATCGTCCAAAGCCTCAGCTTTTGCAGCGAGTGCTTTTTCTTCTTCGGATTGATTGCGCGGACTATTTTCCATGACTATAGTTCTATCGGTTCACCATTTACAGGAATTTTAAAATCAATATGTTCGTCTTCCAAAACAGTTTTTATACCTGCATACATATTGGCGAGCGCTTCTGGACGCCAGTGCCAATCATGAATTGGTATGACAATACTTGGACGGAGGTCAATAATTCTTTTTACCGCGTTGGTCATGGATCCCCACGGAGCCGTCATGGGCATTGCAAGTACACGTTTTGATATACTAAAACCATGACTATCACCCGGATGTGTAAGGACACTAGCATAATGAACACCTATATTTTCGGGCGCATTGCCCATTGGTAAAGGCTCATGCGTGCTTTCAAACAATTCAAATGGTCCAAAGGATTCAGTATTGACAGTAACGCTAACTTTTCCTTGAAGCTGTGTGGCAATACTTTCGGTTGTGAGTATTACAAGCTCTGGAGAATGGGCAATAAGTGCTTCGACAAAAGGCATATAAAAATGGTCAACGTGTTCGTGAGTTATAACCACAGTACTTATTGCTGGTAACGCATCGATATCTATGAGTCCGGAATTATAGCTATAAATGCCCGGATCTAACAAAGTCACACCATGTTCGTCTTCCACTAACAGACAGGCATGAACATATTTGGTAATTTTCATACCTATATTATACCTCTGCTGAGCACCGAGCGGTAGTTACAAACCGAGCGTCGTGTCGTTGATAGTGCTTGGATCGTAATCTTTAGTGTCGTCGAGTTTAAGCAATGCTTCATCCGCTAATTTGCTTGCGGCTGCTGGATCGGTCTTTACGGCCGCTGTCTGTGAAGTTGTGGCAGAAGAAGCAGACTTAACAGGCTCTTTTTTAACGAGTGCAAAATAAGCAGCAATACCAAGTGCAAGCAAAACTAGCACAACTATAATCAAAACAGCCATCATAGGTCCACGCTTTGGCTTTAAGGCTGTGTTGGCTGCTGGTGCTGCACTTACAACGGCTGCTGCTGCGGGTTCTTCCAACGTTGGTTCGCCCGCCTCAGCGGCTGGCGCAGCCACTGGAGTGCTGTCGGGTGCGGATTCAGCCGGCATTTCTGGTGCAGCAGTTTCTGATGCAACAATTTCAGGCTCTACTGGGGTTTCTGTAGCTGTAGGTTCAGGTGCTTCTGTAACGTCAGCTGGTGGAGTAACCTCAGGGGCGCTTTCAAAAGTTGGCATTGTTTCGGCTGTCGGTTCTGCACTTGCAGGTTCATCCATGCTTTCTACTAGTGTAGCTTCTGGCTCTGTAGCAGCGTCTTGTGAGATTGTTTCGGGTTCTTGGTAAATCGGTGTTTCTTCTGCACTTGGGCTTGGAGGTGTTGGTTCTGTTGTTGGTTTCATTGGCTTAATATCGTCCATCATAATCTCCTGATCCTAGCTGTCTAACTTAGTTTTTAATGCCTTGAGAGTCACTTTGATTGTGTCATTCACATAACTACGGATATCTTTTGCGCTAGTGTGTACTGCCTGTTGCCCTGTTCTTGCCGCTTCGAGCGCTGCTTTAAATGCTGTTGGGTCTGTCTTGCAATCAACCATACTGACGTCCATTAGAGTCTGTTGGTAGGTAATGTTTGTGGCTTTAAAGGCTACAATCTTGGCTTGAAGGACCGTGATGTTAGCTTGAAGATCGGTAACGCTTACACCTTTTTCACTTGCGCTAGAAACTACTTCTTGTAACTTTGAAACAATTGATTCATACACTTTGATCCGCGCAGCGGTGGACTTGCCGTTATTAGTTACTCTTCCTTTGACTAATGCCTGTGCAGCCGCACAGCGTTCCGTAGTACGTGCTTTGGCCGCTACACTGAGCGCTTCTTTCAGGCCTTTTTTATACGCCTCTACTCGTGCCGGACGTCCAGCTGAGTCATCGGCTGTTTCTGTAGTTTCGGTTGAGCCGTCACTGCTTGACATGGTAGTCGTTGTAGTTGCAACGCTTGAATCACTGGTATTAGGTTTAACACTTTCCTTGGTTTGGCTTGTTGTATCGTAGGTGTAGGCATGGACTGCTAAAGGCACTGCTGCGGCAGATAAGGCTACACTTAATGACATAACAAAATAGATAAGTTTTTTCTTCATGTACATATTGTACAACATAAGCGGTTTAGCCTAAAATATAATGTTTTCTCTCGAGATGGATAAGGCCTTCTTTTTGCAGTTCCGCGCATACAGTGGCCGTGCGTTCATCATTTGTCTTCAGACTGAGGTCTACGAGATTTAACGGCGATTTGGCGAGACAGCGCAGAATTAAGCCTCGTATTTGACGTTTTGAGCCATGAAATGTTGACTGTTTAGCATGCACTTTGGCCTGACGCGACTTATTACCCGCTGTTGCCTTTAGATAACTTCCATAGTCCATCAAGGCATAATACCAGTCACGAAAGTTGGCATTTGGTAATGATTTTTCAACGATATCACGAATAACTTGATCCGCAATATTGGATTCTTGATCAAAAAAATGATGGATAATTACTGTACGAATATTGGTTTCTACAAATACAACAGGTTGGTCGTATGCATAGGCCACGATTGCTGCGGCCGTATTGGGACCAATCCCAGGCAATCTCACCAACTGTTCCACAGAGCTTGGCATAAGGCTGTCAAAAAGTCGTACAACATCTTTAGCAGCAGCCCATAAGAATTTTGCTCTGCGGTTATATCCAAGTCCACTCCAAACTTTTAATACTGCTGCCAGGTCTGACGCTGCCAAATATTGTACTGTCGGAAAGAACATAAGGAACTCTTGGTATTTTGGGAGAACTCTTTGTACCTGCGTCTGTTGGAGCATTATTTCCGACACCATGATTTTGTATGGATCATACATACCATTAGGTTCTGGATTTCGCCACGGCATTTGACGACGATGCTTAGCATAATATTCCCAGATTATATTCTGAAAGCTCTTAATAGAGGTAGGAGAAATGATTTTATGCGACATCTAGACTATAATACGTGGTAAATATGATTGCGTGGATTATTCGCACAGTAAAACGTCTACTCGTTTTTTTGACTGGTGTCATTGTTGTTTATCTCGTGGTATGGAAGTTTTTTCCTTTTTTTGAACATCGTATCCCTGTTGCACTCGCACTTCTGGCAACCTATTTGTTCACAGCGTACATATTTTTGCCGGCTGGGATTAGGGTTTTTAGGCTTTTTTTCCGGCCCAGCCACATACCGTTATATTGCATAACGCCTGACGGCTTTGCAAGTGACCCAATAAACATCGGCATAGTTGGTACGAGGCAGCAAATTACTGCCGCCATGAAATCTGCAGGATGGTACAGGCCGGACAAAAAAAACCTGCAGTCGTTATTAAAAGTGATACGGTCTATGATTTACCATAAACCATATCCGCGCACACCTTTTAGCCAGTTGTATTTATTTGGGCGTAAGCAGGATCTGAGCTTTGCATTGCCGATTGGTGATAAATCAAGCAACCGGCACCACGTACGGTTTTGGGCTTGTCATCTCGACGGACTTGAAGCGTTTCATGAACATGTACGGTTTTATCGACGTTTTCATCGCCCAACCAGCAAGACGGATGGACGCCAGCTGTGGGTCGGTGCCGCCAGTAAGGATATTGGACTGATCCCAATTCGGCATAATGCACAGATTACCCATATGATAGATCCAAACACCGATGCCGAACGTGATGTTATCGTCGATACACTCAGGGCATCACATAGCGTGCAGCACACCAGCACTGTTCGGATTGGCTTACCCTATAAACTACGCAACAGAACCATCGGAGGCTCTTTAAGATCTGATGGAAAAATGCGTATCTGTATTTTAAAAGATTAGGCTTTTTTAGCAGCTATATACGTAAACACTGTGCCGAGGCCAGTAAGTTCTAGTAGCATAGAAATAACGACTGTAACACTATCACGTTTGTCGTTATACGAACCAGCGATAATAGCCAAAGCACCAAGCAACAATAACAAGTGCAGCAGCCAGCCCTGCGTTGTCATGGGCAGATAACTTCCCCGAACCGGCACAAACCACGCGCCCCTTTTTAGCCTCGGTAACTTCTTATCCCATTTTCCATGGTAACTCATAGTGATAAATTATTATCTTTCAGCAAACTAGGGGAGAGTAGCCCGAGCAATCCGGCTTTGCCGGTTCTCGGCGCGATGAGAGGGGATATTCCCCTCTCATAAGCGACAGCGTTAATAGTAATACCATCTGCCAATACCAGCTACGTCACTCACATCCTGGATTCGCTTTGCTTCACCACCGTTTACACTAACAACATAATCTGTCGTTTGTTTACCATCATTGATCCGGAATATTGCGTCTGTATCATTGAGCCAGTACACAGGCAGTTTAATCCCCGCTTGTGTCACAAGCGTTGTATCTTTTTGTGCCGTTTTATCAAAGCTAAGCAACAAGCCTTTTCCGTCTCTGTTATCTACCCAAAGACTCTTGTTGTTCTTACTAAAATTATCTAAATACAACCGATTTACCGTTGTTGGCGTGGACGTTGCAGTAAGCGTGTTGGGTGCTGCACCTATTTTATATGAATAATATGCACCAGAAGCATTAATGGTGACGGTAGCAAAATCAGTGCGGAAAATATTATAGGTTTCTTTTGAAGTTATCGTAACTGACCCGATGCCATCGGCACCCACACTAAAGAATCCAGGATTAGGATTGTCGCCGAGAGCATTTGACGGCGCATACAGCACTTTATCACCAGCCATCACAACGTCATTAAATGCATTAGCGGTAGCAATCTCCTTGGTTTCAGATGTGTTCTTAGAGTTGACTGTTATGAGCCGGTAGCGCTTTGGGTTGGCACCGCTGGCACCAGACGCAATCTTGACATATACCAAATGGCCGTCGCTTGACCAGCCAACTAGCTGAATTTGCTCTGATTGATCAACTTTAGTGAGTGTTCCTGATTTAATGTCTACAAAATACAGTGTACTCAGGAGATAGCCATCGAGATTCCGCGCATTTTCACGGGTCCCAACATACGCCACGGTGTCACTATTCTGCTGCACTGCCAAAACCATATCCGGCCGCTCTACGCCCGTTCCACCCACTATCTTTTTTTCATTTTTACCGTCGATATCAATTGTATACATGTCATATTTTCCTGATCGGTTCGACATAAACACACTCTTGCGGCTCGTAACAAGCACTACACTGCTGACCTCTTTGTTACTCGCCATAATTTTTATCGTTTCTGGGCGATAGTTGGCAGCTACAATCTGTATACTCAGCTCGTCACTATCGGCCTTTCCGCTTGTATCAAGAGACAAGATAATCTTTCCGTCTTTATCTGATACAGCATTTCCATCGCCGCTGGTAGCTTCGGCTTTGGGAATAGGTTTTCCACTGAGGTAGTCCGTAATAATAAAATTATACTGTGCACCAGATGCAACCAAGCGTTGTTGGCCTTGTGGATTGCTGCCCCAACCAATGGTCAGCTCCTGTGATACTGTCGTAAACGCTCGCTTAGTTATCTGCATTGTGGCGTGGCCCAACTTGATATGTGTCAGTTTTGCCTGGCCTTTATTGTCTGTTACTGCACTAACGCCATTTACGTTAACCGTGACATTTTTTAACGGCTGTAACGTACCATTATCAACAATAGTAATGCCCAATGATGAGCGGGCCCCGACCGTGTTTAGGATAAAATAGCGGCTAGCTGGGAATATTGCCGCACCAATAATAAGGGCGAGAATAACAAGGATTATGCCCCACCTAACAGCTGGCATAGACCAGATGGCTTTAAGACGTTCTTTGAAACCAGTTTTTGAAGTCTCTGAAATTCCGGCCTCCATGTCCCGCTCGTTGTCTTCCGCTTCAAGCAGTGCATCACTTTCGTGGGCCACAATATCATCAACCGCATCAACTATTTTTGGATCATCAGCAACAATTCCTTCGCCCACCACTGGCGCAGCACCGTCTTCTGGTCCCTCCATCGAATCGAGCCATCCTATAGTTGTAGTGTCGCTTGCTACCTCAGTCATGGGTTTGTCTGCTGGCTTTTCAATAACTATCGCGGGCGAAGCCAGACCATCATTCATGGCCTGTAGTGATTCGTTTGCTTCTGTGGCAGCTGCCGATATGGCTTTGTTGGGCTTGCTTACTAACGGCGCAGTTACAGGAACAGTATTTTTTGGCTCAACTTTTGCCACTGGATCCTTAATGACCACACCGTCAGTATCTTCAGTCAGTTCATTTGGTAGTGGACCCATTAACTCCCTGATATGCTCCATATCGACACCTTCAGGTACGTTTGTTTCAATCTTTGGGGGTATTTTACTCATATATGCTTGTGAACGCGTGAATTATAGTGATTTCTAACCATAAGCATAACAAAAATCACAGAGACAGGCTACAGGTATCAGTCCGCCTAAGAAATAAACACGACTATATTATCTTTTATTACGCTTGGAACGAGGAAGTTTCTTTTTTCCCCGTGGTATGGCAACAGTTGGTTTAACATTTTGCGGCTCTGCTTTCACTGTCTTTGTTGTTTTGGTAGTCTTCACTTTCTTGACTATTTTTTGGTTGTTATTTTCTTTGAGTATTGTATCTTTTATAGGTTCCTGGCGCTTCATAACCCACTTGAAGACAGCTATAGCAGTCACAATTAGAAGGACTGAAGATATTATGATAAACACCCACATTAAACCTGATGAGTTGCCTTGCGTTGAGCGTGCACTTACGGGCCTACCGGTCTGCACAACACTAATCGAATGGTTTTGATCGAGGCTGTCCACGCCAGCACTTTGCTGGAAGGTACTTGGATCCGTTGTGCCGACGGCTCCCTCTACAGTTTGAGGGTTTCCGGTACTACCGGCATTTTGGACGGGAGTTAAATCACTATTTGTAGCCATGTACCAACTATTTTACTACAGTCTAGACCATCCAGCTTCATATCTCTCAAAAACTTTTGTCCCTATTATGCAATACTATCCCTATGTTCCAGATTACAAACACCATCAGTCTAAAAGCGGCCGCAGATCACCTAACAAAACATGACCCTATTCTTGCGCCAATCATAGCTTATTTCGGCTTGCCCAGCTTTGAGCCACATACCAACTACTACCAATCCCTGGTCGATAGCATTATTGGCCAGCAGCTGAGCGTAAAAGCCGCGCGCAGCATCCGTGGGAGGTTTTATGAGCTGTTTGGCGGTGAGACATTGCCAACTCCTAATCAGATTCTAGGAAAAAGTGTCGAAGAGTTACGAAGCGCTGGTCTTAGCGGTGCCAAGGCTAGGTATGTCCAGAGTCTTGCGCTGCATGTGCTTGATGGCACATTAAAATTTGATGAGATAGATACATTCAGCAACGAAGAGATTGTAAAAAAGCTGACCGCTGTAAAAGGCATTGGCGAATGGACGGCCCACATGTTTATGATGTTCTGCATGGGGCGTTTAAATGTCTTGCCGGTTGGAGATCTAGGCATTAAAAACGGCATCATGAAACTCTATGGTTTTGATGTCCTACCAACACCCGAGCAGGTCCGTGAAGTGGCCGTGAAATGTAGTTGGCACCCGTACGAAACGGTCGCTAGTTGGTATGTCTGGCAATCTCTCGACACTATGCCGTAAGACTAATTTTGTTATAATTACTTTATGGATAATATTTGGTCAGACTTGCACAAAAACTACAAAGCACAGGATTGGATAGATAAACCATCAATATTTGCCGAAACAGCAATTGCATATTTCCCTAATGCAGGAAAAGTTCTAGACTTAGGCGCTGGACAAGGCCAAGATAGCCGTTTCTTTGCAGGACATGGTTATGACGTAGTGAGTACTGATATTGAAGAGACCGCTTTAGAAGAAAATAAACGGAAAATAAATGACACAATCAAAAATAAAATAACGATAATGAAGGTGGATTTAAGCGAAGAATTACCTTTTGAAAAAGAGTCTTTTGATGTTGTGTACGCTCATTTATCACTCCACTACTTTGATTATGAGACAACCATTCGTCTCTTTGTTGAGATTCAGCGCGTTTTAAAACCAGGTGGTATATTTGCATTCTTTACAAACTCAACTAGTGATCCAGAATATAATTCCGGATCAAAGTTAGAGGAAGATTATTTTCAAGTAGACAAGACTGCAAAAAGATATTTCAGCGTAGATACCGCCCGAGCTTTCACGAAATATCTTGATACAAACTTACTTGATAATCATGGCGAGACTTATAAGGATGCTGCAAAAGGGGTACACAATTTGATTCGATTTATAGGCACAAAACGCTTAATTCAAGAGCACACAATGGCAATACCATTCTGCGGTGCTATTATCGAAAGAGTAAATGGAAACGATACCGAAGTGCTGATGCAGACGCGGTGGAAGCCAAATGCGGATCCTGTATATTCTGGAACTCTTGAGTTTCCTGCTGGTGTGCTTGATAAACCTTTTGAAAATGTCTATGACACTGTGGCCCGTGAAGTTAAAGAAGAATGCGGACTCGTTCTGAAGTCTTTCAAAAATGATAACCGAACAGAAAGACTATCAACAGGAAAAGATGACAGCATCATCGGCTTCAAACCTTTTTGCTGTACGCAGCAGCTTAAAAACGGTAAGCCCTGGATTGGTTTTATATTCATATGCGAAGTAGAACCAGGAGAGCCAACCGCGCAGCTCAGCGAAGCTAAGAATGCTCAATGGCTAAAAAAGAGCGAGCTTAAACAACTCTTTGATGAGTCTCCTGATAAGTTTTTTGGCTTAGAGCTTCCTGCTCTAAAATACTACTTTGACCAATCAGACTAGGGAGCCAACCGGTTAATGTCGCGTGGGAATAGTGTGGCTTCTTTCACACTGTTTAAACCAATAATTTTTTGGGTCAGTCTCTCTGTTCCAAGTCCAAAGCCGCCATGTTGCGGTAACCCATATTTGAAAGCGCTTAAGTAAGCTTGGTACCCTTCGTCAGTCTCATCTAGACCTTGGTCTTGCATCTGCTTAATTAACACGTCATAGCGGTTTTCACGCATTGGACAGGTCATAATCTCAACACCGCGAAATATGAAGTCAGAACGGTCGCACATCTCTTCATTTCCTTCAGTTTTCTTGTGATAAAACTTCATTGAGCTCGACGGCCATTCAGTCACAAATACTGCTTCAGTACCAAGGTTCTTTTTAGCATATTCACATATCCATTTTTCTTCAGCGGGTGTTAAATCTTTTTTGTCCTGGATGATATCTTTGGTGGCAGCTTCATACAGCTCATGCACTTTTGCCATGGTTATGGACGTAGCTTTGTCTGAAAGTAATGGCTTTTGGCAGTTCCACATTTTAAGTTCCGCTGGACATTCTTCCCAAACGAAGTCGACGACCGACTTTAATAGCCCGTGAGCAAATTCGCGTAGCTGATCAAAATCAACAAAACCCATCTCGCAATCGATAGTAATGTATTCGGTCATATGACGCGTTGTCGAGCTCGGCTCTGCGCGGTAGGTTCCGCCCATCTCAAATACCCGCTCAAAGACGCCTACCATAATCTGCTTATAAAACTGGCCGCTCTGCGCTAAGCTAGCAGTTTTACCGAAATAATCTAGAGTAAATACTTCTGCGCCACCTTCAGTTGGCTTAGCGAGAAGTTTAGGAGTTTTAATTTCGGTAAAACCATTTTCATAGAAATATCGACGAGCACCTTCCAGCACACGGTCTTGGATCTTAAAGATTGCTGTTTCCCGAAGGTTTCGCAGACCAACTACTCTGTTGTTGAGTAAAGTGTCAAGATTTTCTGATTTATGATCGAGTGGCTTATCTATTTCAATCGGCGATTCAAATGTAATCGGTACTACAACTTCTAGCTTAGCGTCATGTATTTCTGCCCCGCCTGGTGCTCGGTCTTCTTTTACTACGTTTCCCTGAACCTTTAAGATTGTTCCCAGCTGTAGCGCACGGAGCTTCTCGACTTCGTCTTTATTTTCTACGACCACTTGCGTTATACCTTGACGGTCACGCACCATAATAAAACTTAGACCCCCGAGTAGACGTTTTTTGTGCAGCCAGCCTTCGATCATGACTGGCTTACCAATATAGGTAACTACCGATTTACTTAATGTTCGTTCCATATAATTTTCTCTTTCTTAGCTTAGATTCTCAGATAATGTGGGTTCTAGGGTGAAGGGCTTTTGGCAGTAATAAATCAAACCAGCTATTGGGGTCCCGATGAAGCCTGCTTCATGGGGTAAGCTTTAGATGCCAGCCCTTGTATCATTATCGGTATTAGTATGCCAAAACATTACAGGGGTCATTTTAACACGAGCTAGACATCTGCGCCAACAACGGCCGACTCATCTATTTCCTGCGACATCGTTTCAGGCTTCGGCTTTGATTCTGGCTTACCGAGGATCTGCTGCAAAACATCTTCTATGGTTATGATTCCAACCATATCGCTGGCTTCGTTGTGTACTATAAAAACGTTCTGCTTTGTCTTATAAAACACTTCTAACACGTGGTCCAAATTACGGTCTTCGTCAACATAATACACCTTTTGTTGCATTGCCTCGACAACAGCTGAATGGAGCTTGATGTCCATGAGCTCATGCATGTTTAAAATACCCACGACTGTTTTCGTATCCTCCGCCAACACCGGAAAGTGCGCGTGCCCCGTCTTGTATAGATCATCGAGTATGACGGGTGTTAAGGCTTCATTTATGGGGACGGTAACTACTTTGCTTTTAGGGATCATGACGTCATGTACAGTCTGCTTAGAAAACAGCAGCACGGCACGTAAGATTTGCAGCTCTTCCGAGCTGAGGTCTGTATCATCTTCCTCAACCGCACCGAGCATTCGTCCCAGTTTTTCACGGGTCAAAGTTATAGGTTCGTCACGCAAAAAACGATCAAAGGTACGACCAATTGGCAGCATAATGAGCTTCAATGCATTAGTGAGGCCCAAAAGTGGTGCACTCAGCCATACAAGCAGACGTATGCCAAATGGTTTTAAGAATAGTTGTGTCAGGACAATAAATGCTACAAATAAAAGAGCTGTAATGATAAGCCAGGCAAACCACGGAGCAAAAGCGTTGGTTATGATTACTACCGTAGCGCTCAATGTAATAGCGCGGAGAAGTTCAAGCGTTAGCAATACGCTCGTACCTCTGGCTTTTAATGGATATAACTTTTTGGCAGCATCGTCTTTTTGTTTGGCCCAATGACGTAAATGTGACGTCGAAAGAGTGCCATAGCCCGCTATTATTGCGCTCAGCAAAATACTGCTGAGAAGTAGCAAAGAAAAGAAGATGACGCTCATGGCTATTATTGTAGCATCTCGAGACACATGCCTCGGTAAAGCTCTTAAACTTATTGTGTGGATAGCATCAAAGGTCTAATTCCTATATTATTACTACACTTAAAGGGAGAGTTTCTGAACATGAACAAAAGATTCATTGGAATTGTATTGGCCATAACTGTCGTCGTTGGTGGTTTTTTATATCTTACCAAACCAAAACAAGCAGTGACCACACCAAACGGGGATAGTAGTGCAGCCAGCAAGCATATCGAAGGTAAAGGAGCCAAAAACGTGACACTTGTTGAGTATGGTGACTTTCAGTGTCCCGCATGCGGGGCTTATTACCCAATCGTTAAATCATTAGTTGAGAAATATCAAGCCGATATCTACTTCCAATTCCGCAATAATCCACTTGAAAGTTTGCACCAGAATGCTCGTGCTGCTTCTCGTGCTGCCGAAGCAGCCTCAATCCAAGGTAAATTTTGGGAGATGCATAACGCACTCTACGAGAATCAAAAGGCTTGGGAGAACTCTCCCGACCCGCTCGCGCTCTTTAAAGAATATGCAAAACAGGTTGGCGTTAGCGACATAACAAAATTTGCAACTGACTATAAAAGTGCCGCGGTTAATAGCATTATCAACGCAGACCTACAATCCGGTAAAAAATATAGCATTACGGGCACACCAACCTTTGTCCTGGACGGCAAGAAAATAGAAACAAACCCTAACAGCGCTGATGCCTTTAATAAACTCATAGACGCTGCCATCGCCAAGAAAAACCCCGTAGCAAAATAACTTTAGGCAACTCGAGGACCTACGGTTTATCTCCTAGGACTTTTACCCCATTACTTATTGGCTCCCATAGCCTGTATCCTAGGACTTTAGCTCCTAGTGATTTAGCCGCTGGGCTACAATTTGACGCT
>JAYTSU010000027.1:0-5399 GCA_043745485.1 Candidatus Saccharimonadota bacterium | reverse complement strand
TAGTAGCCATCGGGTACCAAGTTACCCGTGTTGGTAAGCAGACGTGCCTGGAAATTAAGGGTCTGACTGGTGCCGGCTAGGGCGGCATAGGCGGTAGGGGTTTTCAGCGCACTTAATAGCACACTGGTTGGACCCAGCAGGAGAACGATTGCGAGAACCACTCTCCAGCTCGCCAGTATGCTATTAATTACTCTGAAAATTCTCCCCAAATCAAAAACCCCCCGTGGATCACCATTATTAGGGGTGCGCTTAACAGCATACTTCTCTGCACTAGTACCTATATGCGTCCCTGATTGGGCACGTTTAATAGGCCACTGTTGCGAGCCAGTATTTGTTGGCGTCCTTAATAATGACGTTCCACGGGGGGTCCAGCCCGGTTGAATCATCTATGTCCTTTGTTTGAATGTATTGATTTTTGTTTCTTTTGCGAGAAACAAACGTGATAGTCGTTTGCCTAATATTTTTGTTTATTATATTAATTTTGTGACTATCCACTTTACCTTACCCCATCTGCTAGTACGTTTTCAAGCTATAATAGTGTTCATTTGAGATAAGCTAAATACCGTGAGATAGGAGAAATTTTTACAAAATATTGTTGATATATTAACTACGATATTTGTTTTTATAACTGTTATGGTTATCTCGTTACCTATTAATAATTTGGTTACAATGTACTTATATATTGTATTCATAACAACATTACTGAAAATCAAAAAAACTTATCCACAAGCATGTATACATTTGTAATACTAAAAGTTAAAAAAATGCCCCGTTTAGAGCATTTTTTTAACTGCCTACAATAGTTATAACTAGGCTATTTTGGTGATCTTAATCTGAGTAAGGTGTTGGCGATGGCCATGAACCTTCTTGACACGCTTCTTGGCCTTGTAGCGTATAGCCGTGACTTTTTCGGCGCGAGTCTGAGCAACAACTTCAGCCGTAACGTTCACGCCAGAGACAGTTGGAGCACCAACAGTGACTGTGTCGCCGTCTATGACTAACAATGCGTCAAATTTAACGGTTTTTTCTTCGGTCAGTTTCTCAACTTCAAAAGTTTCACCTTCATGCACGAGATATTGGTGACCGCCGGTGGTGATAATTGCTTTTTTCATCTGTTAACTCTCTGTAGTTTTCTTAAACTTTATGAATAGACTCGTATCAGATTAACAGATATGGAGCTTATACGCAAGAGGTATAAGGGGTCGGGAGTATATCTAGCACATCTGTCCCCGAGAGATGGTAATGATATAATCACTCTAATGGAACCACAAAGTCACAGCGAGGCGTCTACATCTGAGCCATTAATACCCCTAGAAGCAGAAGAGCCAAAACGCCCCAAAAACCCCGCTCAAAAGTGGCTCTTCGTGAGTGCGGCGGGACTGATAGTGTGTTTTATGGCACTTGGCGTTCACGTTTTGCGTGGTGGTGCTGGCAGCCCACAGCCTTTGCCTCCAAAGGTGTTGCGGCAAGTATTTGGCTTCACACCGTATTATTTCAACGCTAACACGCCTCCGGACAACCTACTCCTGCAAAAAGACAGCCCGAAGTTCTATGGCAATGCCTTAACATTTAAGCTGACAGACACTAAGAAAGAGGAGATTACTATTAGCCAAATGGCTATTCCCACTCCCGTCCCAAAGGCCGAAGGTGAATCTATGAGCACCAACCTAGGTTCTGCAACCATCAAAACAAGTGGCGGCCATATCTCGGGCGTCTTAATTACCTCTGATAAAACCTATATAATGCTGAGTGCATCGGACATTATAAGCTCCGGCACCTTCATTGACATCTATAACAGCCTACACACCGTCTCTAAAGGAGCTGCTGCTACCCTATAACCCCTCCAGTTCTAGGCTTTCTCAAGCCCAATCGTAAGTAATTGCCCTTCTACTGTGGCATCCTGCTTGTGCTTATAGGCCTGTGGAGTAACTGTGATCCCTGTAGCAAGTGTCTCAGCCATAATCACCTCTTGGTGCTCCTTTATAGCTGCCATCAATTCTGGGGCTTCTGAATGAAGCGACAGCTTTATGCGGTCATCAATCTGTAAATCAGCTGTTTTGCGCGCCGCTTGCACCTGGCGCACGACTTCACGCATAAGCCCTTCGCGCTTGAGGGCTGGGGTTAGCTCGGTTTTCAAGAATACTATCTGTTTAATATCACTGACCGTATCTCTGTTCTTTTGTTGGATATTTAACTCACGGGCAATTTTTACTTCTTTAACGTTGAGTTCCTCTGCAATTATTTCTTGTAACTCAGGGGTTAATTTGCCCTCTTTATCTTCTACGTACGCCAGCGCAAGCGGTTGGCGCACCTTGATTTTGGCTGCTGCTCGAAGTGAAAGCCCTACGTTAATAGCTTCCCGCACAAGTGCCATGTTACTTATTGACAGCTCATTCACATGCCCCGCACTTGGCCAATCTACCAGATGCACCGATTCTTCGCCTGTAAGGTTAAGATATAGCTCTTCAGCCAAAAACGGTGTAAACGGTGCCATCACTTTTGCAAGCTGCATTAGGACGTAGTGCAGCGTACGGTAGGCGCTTGCCTTGTCGGAGTCATCCTCGCTCTTCCAAAATCGTTTGCGACTGCGACGCACATACCAGTTACTCGCGTCTTCAATAAAGTCCAGAATTGGCTTCGTGGAATTTGGCATATCATACGCTTGCATATGCGTGTCTACCTCTTGGATTAGCTGATGCACCCGGCTAATAACCCACACATCCAGTGGATTTTGGCAGTCGGCAGATGGGTCTGCTAATTCACCGTTATATTCCCAGCCATCAACAGAGGCGTACAGCGTAAAGAAGTCGTACATGTTCCAGACCATCGCCAGTTTGCGGTTTATGTCACCAACGTCCTTATCCTTGAGAGCAAAGTCTTCACCATTCAAAACTGAGCTTGAAAGGAATAGAAACCTGAGCGCGTCGGCGCTATATTCGTCCATCAAGATGTTCGGGTCGGTATAGTTACCAAAACTCTTGCTCATCTTACGGCCATCATTCCCAGCCAGCGTCCCATGCACCAAGGCATTTTTAAAAGGAATCTTGCCAAAAAGCCCAACATTGACAGCGTTGAGGTAATAAAACCAGGCACGAACCTGTGGCACATATTCAACAATGAAATCACCGGGGAAATTAGCTTCAAACTTCTCTTTATTCTCAAATGGATAGTGGAACTGGGCAAATGGCATGCTGCCACTCTCAAACCAACAGTCCATAACCTTATCTATTCTCGTGTATTTTACGCCGTCTATTGTAAAAGTGACATCATCTACCCAAGGACGATGATAATCTTCTAGTTCCACCCCCGATAATTCCTTCAGCTCGGCATAGCTACCAACAACTTTTATGTGCTCTTTTCCGTCTTTGTCAGTACCTTTCCAAACCGGCATAGCCGTTGCCCAGAAGCGGTCACGGCTTAAGTTCCAATCCGGTGCGGTCTCCAGAGTCTTGGCGGAGCGGCCGTTTTTGATGTGGGCAGGATACCAGTTTACTTCCCCGTTTTGTTCAAGCATCTCTGTACGCTGTCCTTCGATATCCATGAACCAGCTCGGATGTGCCCGGTACATAAGCTTAGTGTGACAACGGTGACAATGAGGGTATTCATGCTGGATGTAGACAATCTTCCAAACGAGGCCTCTAGTAAGCAGCTCTTTTGCTATGTCCTTATTCACGTCCCAGATCTGTTTAGTTACCCACTCACCATCTATGTAATAGCCCTCGTCATCAGTGTCAATCACAAATGGAATATTGTTAGCCTTAGCCAGAGCATAGTCATCCTCACCGTAAGCTGGTGATTCGTGAGCAATGCCGGTGCCATCTTCGTCATTAACAAAGTCAGCATGCCATACTTTATACGCATTCCCACCATGCTTCTCAAAATCACGCTTTCCAAGCAGCGGCTCATAGCTTTTCCCAACTAACTCAGTCCCCATAAAGGTTCGAAGAACAGTATGTTCTATAACGTTGTGTTTTTCATCAGTTAAAACTTTAGCTAATAACTTCTTAGCAAGTATCAACGTTGTTCCATCAACATCAACTTCTGCATATTCAACGTCTTTGTTTATGGCGATGGCTGTATTGCTGTTAAGGGTCCACGGCGTCGTGGTCCACGCTAACAAATAAGCATTTGAACCGTGCAGTTTAAACTTTACATAGACACTTGGATCAGTGTCCATTTCATACGAGTTATCCATAGCCACCTCGGCTTTGGATATAGGAGTTGCATCATGGGTGCAGTACATGAGCACCTTTTCGCCCTCATAGATCTTGCCTTTTTCATACAATTCTTTAAAGGCCCACCAGACAGACTCCATAAAACCCTTATCCATCGTCTTATATGCACCCTTAAAGTCTACCCAGCGACCGATTCGGTCAATTACTTCTTCCCATTCACTGCCGGTCTGCAGCATATTATCGCGGCAAGCGTTTATGTATTCTTCCAAGGTAATCTTCGTGCCAATCTCCCGCTTGTCCGTAATGCCAAGCTTCTTCTCCGTAAACACTTCGGCCGGCAAGCCATGGGTGTCCCAACCCCAGCGGCGCTCAACGCGCTTGCCCTTCATCGTCCAGTAGCGTGGCACCGCGTCTTTAACTATGGATGTCAGAAGCGTGCCGTGATGCGGTACCCCTGTTATAAAAGGTGGCCCATCATAAAATACATAGCTATTATCTTTAGGTCGCATCTCAACCGACTTCTCAAACGTCTTGTGTTCTTTCCAGTGCGCAACCAAGTCCTTCTCATACTCTATAGCCTTGCGCCGTGTACCTGCTTTAAATCTCATGCTATTTTCCTTTCAAATAAAAATCACCTTAATCAGATCCTGGATCCAACAACATTGTCGGAGGTACCATCCAGATTCCTTTAAGGTGACCTTAAAAGCGCTTATTTTGCAATGTTTACGGTTTGCTTCCGACAGGTTCTACTAAAATTCTTCCTGCTACTTTCACGGGTGATAGCCGCTTATCCATTAACTGGAACGCATTTCACCTATTATTTTAACTGTTACACCTTAAAAAAACAACGACCAACCCTCTATTTAGCTACAGGTCTTTTTCGCGGCGAGGTTCGATAAACACAGAATCGTCAAATTCTTGACGATTCAATGACCGCCAAGAACGAACTACACCCGTCACTGCTAAGACCACTAACGCTGGCGCTAAAATCATGTCGAATGGAATAATATCGTGATCTTGTACTACTTCTTGCAGCGCTATTAAATGTTCATTAAATGCCATAGAAAAAATTCTCCAAATTTTGTTGTTAGTATTATACCATGAGTATAAATTATTACAAATTACTCGTACTCATTCACCACCTTTGCAACGTAAGTTGCACTAAAAAAGGTAGGCGTCCTAAACTGTTAAGACCATTACATCTAACAGAAAGGAGCCTACCAT
>JAYTSU010000026.1:0-22077 GCA_043745485.1 Candidatus Saccharimonadota bacterium | reverse complement strand
CGGATATTAGTAGAAAGTGTTGTCCCAGGAGTTCCTTGAAGATTAATAGGGAGCGGTGAGGTTACTATATTGAAAGAGTTGTCTTCTGCGGCATGTACATTTTTTGGAGATAATATCAGACCGATAATTACAATACTGCAGACAGCAGCCAAGAATTTAATACTCCTCATATACCTGTTAGTTTACCATGATGCGTTAGTGTTTAAAAAACCGCCAGTGATAATCACTGGCGGTTTATACGAAGTACGAGAACTATTTTAGAAATTACCGGCACCAATTACCGTCAACGTATCGGTATAGTCGGTTGCAGCAGGAACTGAACCGTCAATAGTTGCACGCTCTGTAAGGGTAATTACATCACCGTTAGCCGTACCGTTAGCGCTGGCAATTGGTCGATAGTTATTAGGGTCAACTACACCAGCTTTACTGCTTGTACCATCATAGGCTGCGTCAAGGACTACAGTACCGCCGCTGGCTGCGTCTGTCGTGATAGTAACTCCAAGTCCGTAATCCTGCGTGTTGGTTGTCAAGGTATGCGATGCACTACCGAGTGCATTAGCATTGGTAGTAGGAATTGTGAAGTTAGAAGCTGTTGAAGACTTCAGTGCACCCTTGGTAGCTGCACCGCTAGAGCCGTTTAAACCCTTGACCCACGTAATCCACCCAGAAGCAGCGTTAGTAGTTATAGTTACCGTCTTTCCAGCCGTAGATACCACTGATGAAGTGCTTAAGTTGGATGCAAAAGTATCTGTATTGCCACTCAATACAAAGTTGAATGTTGGTGGTACCGTAGCTGTTACCACGATCTGATCGTTGGTTATAACACGCACACCAATTGTTACTGAGTCCGTACCCTGTGTAATAGTTGGGTGATACTCACCTGCAAGTGTAGGAGTAGTGACTGCTGTAGCTGTTGTGAAGTCAACACAGTAGGTTGTGCCGGACGTAGTTGCAGTGACACCGCTAGTTGTAATGGTCGAACCAGCACCAGTAGCGCTTGTTACGCCTGGGAGTGCCGTAAAGCCATCAGTTACACACTGTGTAGTTGATGTTGTAACTGCACCAGTTGTCACGAGTCCGCCAGGAGTAGCGTTTATCCACTGTGCAGCGCCGGTATCAGTACCGTTGAAGTCTACGGCAACTTGTGCCGTTTGGCTTGATGCCGCTTTAAAAACAACCCGAAAAGTTGTTCCCGTTGCTGTTTTCATACGGTTGAGACGAATGTACGTAGTGGTGAGCGTTGCGGCATGTGCATGACTCGCCATAATTATTAGAAATGTTTGGAGCAATAGTACGGCGATAATTCCGTAATATACAAGGGGTGAGAGTTTACTTTTTACGAGTTGCACAGTTTTATCCTATATTTAATGTTTTTGTATCTGAGTGAAATATAACAGTTCTGCTTTTACGCTGTCAACCTGATTATGTTTAGAACGACGCTGAAGCAAGCATAGTTAAGGTTTCAGTATAGTCCGTAGCGACTGGATCGGTAACTGCCGATTTGGCTTTTAATAGCACAGATCCTGTTCCGCCAACTATCGGACCAGGAGCAGAAATTATTCTTCGAATCACTGTATCTGTTAGGCCGATGTTGTTTAATGTACCATTGTAGGGACTTTGGCTGCTAAATGTCCCACTTGTAGCTCCTGTTGTAGTTACACGTACGCCAAAACCTCTTGATAATACACTTAAGTTTCCGGATGCACTGCTGATTGTTGATACTGATGATGCACTCAGGAGCCCGCTGTTCATGCCATTTATATATACGTCTCCGCCGGAAGCGGCATTGGTGGCAAACGTTACATCTATTGTCTGGGGCGCATCCACCACATTTCCTGCCAATAAGCTCCCTAAAGTGATTGCATTTGTTGTAACAGAAAATGACAATTGCGGAATGGCGGTAGTAGCATTTGCGGCTGGGCCATATTGGGACTCTGTAAATTTGCCTTGGGTAACCTTTATGCGGAGATAATACAGAGTGTTTGGAAGCAGCCCTATAATATTAGCTCCTGAGGCACCACCCCATGTTGTATAGGTCTGATAGTCTGCAAGAACCAGAGATGTCCCGACCGTAAAGTCACTTTTTACATATTTGATGTTTGAGACGAAGTTGTCAGTGCTGATTGATAGTGCATACAACGCGTCAGCTGGGTTATTTTGCTGATCAATGACAAAATGTAGTTTGTTATAATAAATACCACTGCCGTTGTCTAATGCTGCTACTTTTGGCACATGAGCCTGTTGCGTCTCAACAAAACCAGGTTTTAACTTATAAGTTGTCGTGGCTGCCGTTTGTCCTGCTAATTCTCCCGCAGTTCCTTCGAGCGCATAGGTAGAGGTTGTTGAGTTTGCGGTTCCACCACTACCAAACCCAAAGCTATTAAGCTGGTATGTTGATGTCGCTGGTAATGCTGCAAACAATAATAAACCTGGTAAAAGCCACTTCATATGCGTTTAGTATATATGCTTATGCGTTTTAACTACAAACGGAGCTACTCTGCCCACATAAGGTTATCCAAAATCACGTTAAGCTCGGATACTAACTGCGAGTTCTTTTGACCAGAAGTGAGGCTGGCTGTCAGTAAATATGCACTATTTTCCCATAGTATAGTATGTTCATAATTTGGATCTGTACGCTCCGCAACCACAACTGCTTTGCCATTGTGCGTCTCTTTAGTGAGCGTATAAATCTCCTTGAAAGCTTCAAACTGTTTATAGGCACTGTCCTCTTTAACGCCGCCATTTGGCAGGTTGGTAACTGATATACCTATTTTTGAACTAGGACCTTGGCCGATAGCTTGGTGTGCGATCACAATCCATGATTCTAATGATGCAGATTTATTTTGGTTAACTTGCAACTCATATCGACTCGGATATTTTGACGTAAAATATGTACTTTTAAATTCTTTAAGAATTTCACTGGGTTGTTTGTATGGTGCAATCGGTTGGTTAAAATCTTGATTAACTACTCCTTCAGCAGGCTTATTTAATGCTTGTATTCCGTATAAACCAGCAGACAATCCTAAAATCAAAATAATAATCGTAATAATAATTTTCTTTCTTAAAAACATTCGCTTTAGTTTTGATGTCATGCTCGTACTGTATGCTTTCAATCCAGTTTTAGTAATTTAATTAATCGTCTAACAGAGAGTTTTCGAGCAAAGAAGCTTGTTCAGCGGCTTCAACAGTTTTGTCGGCCAGTAGCTGTACTTTACCCAGTTTGCGCTCTATAGTTCGAGTCTTGCTACTCGCCTTATCTAAATCATTTGTAGCGCTCACTAACTTATCACGGGTCTTTTCTAACAATGTGCCAAAGGTTCCAAATTCGCCCTTTATAGTTGTGAGCAGTTCCCATACCTGACCCGTCTGTTCAGCAATTGCTAGTGTCCTAAACCCAAGTTGGAAGCTGCTGAGGATTGCAGCAACTGTTGTGGGCCCAGCGATTGTTACGCGGTATTGGCTTTGCAGCAGTTCAAACAAACCTGGGCTTCGCAATATCTCTGCATACAAGCCCTCTGTCGGCACATACAAAATCGCAAAATCTGTCGTTTTAGGCGGGAAAATATACTTTTCTTTGATACTTTTGGCTTCTATTTTTACTCTATTGATTAATGCCTTATTGGCAAGTTCCATAGTGGCAAGATCACCTTTTTCTTGGGCTACGACGAGGCGCTGATAGTCTTCTAGTGGAAACTTAGCATCTATTGGAAGGTAGATAAATTCTTTAGCACTGCTCTTGTCCGGAAGCTTGATGGCAAAGTCAACTTGATCACGGCTACCCGGCTTTAACATAACCTGCTTTTCGTAATGATCTTTTATAAACACCTGCTCCAGCAAGCTTTCTAGCTGCACTTCGCCCCACGTTCCGCGTGTTTTTACATTTGTAAGCACCCGCTTAAAGTCACTAACGTCTGTTGCAAGCGTTTGCATTTCGCCAAGACCTTTATGCACCTGTTCCAAGCGTTCACTAACCACTTTAAAGCTTTCGCTCAAGCGTTTTTCTAAGGTGCTTTGGAGCTTTTCATCCACTGTGGCACGCATCTTTTCAAGCTGTTCTGAGTTGTTTGACTGGATAGCCCCCAGACGTTTTTCGATTTTTTCTCCAAGTGCGCTTAAGCTTTCAGATTGTAATTTACCTAAAGACGACATGCGTTTATCGAGTGAGTCGTTTGCACCCTTCAGATTCTCTGCCATTTCGCTCCGGTTTTCGCGCATCTCTTTACGTATCAGCTCAGTTATCTTTTGGTCGTCAACAGTCACAACTGCGGCAGGCTTACGAACCAACATAAAGCTGAGCACAGCTACCAGAACCCCCAAGATAATTACCACTATAATCATAGTCTTAGTATATCATCTAGGGCATTTAGATGGCTTTAAGTAACTGCAAATATAAAGACCGCGCCCGCTATAGTTGTGAGAATAGTTGTGTAAGAAGAATGCTTGCTGTGAGCCTCGGGTAGAATCTCGCTGGCGCCAATATAAAGTAAAAAGCCAGCAAAGAATCCAAGATATATCGGCAACCATGTGTCTGGAATTGTAAACAGCAGCGTACTTAGCGCACCCAAGATGGGAGCTACTGCATCGAGCAGCAGGTACATAAATGCCTTTTTGGTACGGTTCTTGTTGAGCAGCATCAAGTTTACCGTGTTGAGCCCGTCAGTAAAGTCGTGAGCAATCACCGCAATGGCAACTGCAATACCGATAGCATTTCCTGCTTGAAACCCAAGCCCAATCCCAACACCGTCTAAAAAGCTATGTCCGCTCAGCGCAATGGCACTTGCGACGCCTACATGTGGGTGGTGATGTTGTTCATACTCTGTTTCTTGGCTATGATGAATCAAAATACTTTTTTCTATAACGTGAAATGTGAGAAAGCCGACTACAAGTGCTACCATTGCGCGCGTTGGGCTAGAGTTTGTTTTCTGCAATGTGGCAAAAATTTCGGGTAATAAATCAAATGCCACTACTCCCATAAGTACACCGGCTGTATAGCCTAGAAATCGATGAAGTCGGTCCTTGTTTTTAAGACCGGCAAGACCGCCGAGCAGCGTTGAGCAGAAAGCAACAGATGCTAAAATAAAAATTATCATTGGTTATAGTATTGAACTTGAAGGCTTTTTTTGCAACTTTGTTGCAATTATTGAAATATTTGCGATACACTATTGTCATGAAATCTGTGGAATCCACTTTGGCCCTGCATCTAAAAAAAGCGGGCTACAGCCTAACTGAGCCGCGTATGCAGGTATTTGCCATCTTACAAACCGATGGCCCGCTTAGCATGCAGTCACTCTATACTCGTCTTCGTAGTAATGTAAACCGCACAACTGTCTACCGTACAATAGAACTGTTTGAAGATCTCAATATTGCCCAGCGTGTAGCCAAAGGCTGGAAATACCACCTCGAACTTACAGACGACTTTATTCCACACCATCATCACTTTACCTGCACTTCGTGTCACAAAACAATTAGTTTTGACGAACCAAAAAGCTTTGACGTTATACTAGAATCCGTTTCCCATCACAATGGTTTTATGCCCACCAGTCATACACTTGAAATCGAAGGCTTATGCAGCAGTTGCCGCGTATTAAACGTTTAGTGTGACGACCCAATACGGCGCATAATCTCCAGGACTTGCTGGTAATACATTGCCACTATCAGGCCATTGAGTGCAAGAAGCCCCGGGAAGACCAAAAGGTGCTCTACCCATTTGTCGGTTGTTATACGCAAACTTTTTAATGGCGGAATGCCAAACTTTATAGGTATAGGTATGAGAAGTGGAACGCCTTCCTTAGTAAACATATCCATAAACAAATGGCTGACAACTCCAATTGCGTAGGCCCACCATACGTAGCCAATATCTACCTGTCCCAATATGGGGCTTAAAAATACCAGCAGCCAATGTGCGGCAAATAATATCAGGGCCACGCCAGCAACTGAATGCGTCAGGAACCTATGGCCACCCGTTAGCTTGCCGAAAGTCTTCCCAAAAATGTTGCCAATCGGCAAATTCCGCCAAAAAGGTGCCGTGGGCTGATCTATATCAGGCGTAATGCCCCCTATTAGGTTGGCGATGATGCATACTATAACTGTTGAAAGCCGCAGCGGGTAGATGGGGTTGCTTAAAAAGACAATACCCAAGGCGGTTATTGCTGCCAAATCATGCGTTCTGCCGGTCATGCTTATAGTCTACACGAAGCTGACTTTAAGCATTCATCAAAAAGGGCAAATCGATTATCTTATCTTGAGGCACTCGGCAGATAATCTTATATTATAAGTGCCATATTTATGACAATACTGCTACAATAGGTCTTAATGAATGATAAAAATAGAGCTGCTGCTCCCAATCGAATACGCAATGTAGAAACAGTACGGGTTTTTTTGCCAGCAGGTTTAGGAGACGAAATAAGAATTCTTCGGCGCAAGTTAGATAGTAAAAAGAATCCTGGGCTTTGGGAAGTTCCTGGTGGACAACGCGAAGCAAACGAAACGAGAGAACAATGCGTTGTGCGCGAAACCCAAGAAGAAACTGGGCTATGGATTAAAATCGGGAAGCTGATATTACTTGATGAGCGTCACGTTGATGATGTTGACATGCTGGGCACCTACATTGCCTGGGGTTGCGAAGGCCGTGCTATTGACGGTGTTTTTATACGTGGAAACGAACATATAGATGACGCGCTTATAGACCCACTCCATTTGCCTCAGTTAGATTTTACAGGCGTCACGACCACAATAATTGGCGTACATAATCGTGGAAAGTTTGACCTCTAGACTTAATGTTCTGGTTTGCCCGGAGGCTGAGAAGCCGATGCCCGAAAGCAGCTCGCTGAATATGGAAAGTCCTGCGTCATCACGTAGTGATACGTGGTAACCGGTATGTTATCGATAGTTACTTGACTGACTATGCCATGGCATTCATCTAAATCGTCCGTGGTCAAATAATTACTCTCGCCCACTTTTGGTCCTGTGATTGGGTAGCCATCCAGTGCATATCCTATGACAGTTTTTACGCTTTGGTCGGTGATGCATGAGCTTAAGCTATGATAATGATATTCGCCCCTGTTCTGCGGGTGGCCACCGCAACTATCTTGTACTTCCCACGCCCCGGCGTCACGTCCTCCTGCATCAAAAGCATTAAATAAAGCAGAGCCGGTGAGCATAACACCCACTTCACCCCCCATGCACTGCGGAGAACCATAAGCTGGTTCGGCAGTAAGGCTATAGACTAAGGATTGTGCGCTAATTGTGCCGGGATTTGCATCATATTTACGCGCGGGGTCAGTAGCCGCAACTGGATAGACACCAGTTGGATGGTTGGGCAGGTCGTTGGTGGTAATAATGCGCTTTCCATTTTGCACTACCACACTCATACTAGGCGTCCAGTTTACTGAGCCGTTAATGTGCTGTTTTTTGTTTAGATCCCAACTACTAGTACCATTAAACCATGGTCCCCTTGTCTGTGCCCCCGCTTGACTAGCCGGTACATAGTTTGCTCTACATACATATACAGAGCCCTTTTTAGCAGCATCGGTACTGTACATATTATCACCTACAGGCACTATGCCATTGGTATATTTATTGCCGTAATTCTTAACTGGATCAAGCTGCAAGCCTTCAACTTTTGCCGTCGTTACCTCAGGTTTAGTTGCTGCAGTATTCGTTGTGACTACAGCTTTAGGGATTGTTGACACAGAAGGCGCGCTAGCTGATTTATGCAGTAGCAATACTGCAGTTATTATAGCTGCTGAACCAAGCAGTAGTGCCATGATAAACACTCTTTTTGATGATTTTTTTGACGGTATAACTTGTGGTGCAACAGACCTTACTGGCTCTGTTATGTTGGCTGGTTGAGTAGTTTTTTCGTCCATAAAAGTAAGTGTACTACTCCTTCATGCTTGTGCCTAGTGGCAGACAAGGTGCATACTACTACTTACATGGATAATGATCTTAAATCTGCTTCCGACTCTCTACACCAAGCGTCTGACCTGCCGGTCTACCGACCAAGTCCAGTAAACAGTAAAAAACCTATGCCAAAAAAATTGCTAATGAGTATTGCCGCACTCATTGTTTTAGCTGTTATTAGTTTGATAGTCTTCAAATTCTTAAACAAACCAAAAAATGTTGCACCAGCCCAAACAGCTGTCAGCCAAGCAGCAACAAAAACAAGCGGCGATGATGTACCAGAAGCGGCGTCTACCGAAACCTACAGCAGCACAGCCTTGAGTGTTGGGTTTAAATATCCTAAAACATGGAAAGTTATTGAAGCTGACGGAGGAATCCGGGTTGATTCACCACAGTTTAGTTATCCTGCCGCAAATCTCGGGAGCGTTGATGGTATTTTTAGGGTTTACATCCGCCAGGGTGCAAGAAAAGTAGATGGCCCATACATTGGGGCCGGAATTGCAATAAAACCATCTGAAAAGCTTGTCTATACCCAGCCGGCTGTTGGACAAAGGACAGACACATTACTTTCGTCTTTTGGCAGCAATAGTACCGACATTTTTACCTTTTTCTTGATTGCTGGTAATTTCCAGCTCGCCATCGGTGATACTCTTGGTCCAACTTATGGCACAGAACCAGACACCTATCTTGTCATGGGCGGCTACACTACTCGCATGGCAACCGATGACCTCGCCATGAACTCTGTCTCAGTAAGCTATTACAATAAAACTACGGCGTTCAAACAAGCGTTGAATATTATCACCTCATTACAACTTAAATAATATCTTGCAGTACGAAACGATAAGCTACCGTATAAGTATAGACAAATGAAACTTTATATATGTTCGCTGTATTTCATCATTCATTCAACTGATCATTATATAATGATGGTATTTTAACAATACAACTCAGCTTAATAAGGAATCCCATTCATCTGGGGAAATGCTTGCTATCTCTTTTTGATATGTAGCTTCGATGCTGCTATCTCGAGCTACCATGTACACACGAGCCCATGCGGCATCGAGTTGTTGAATCATAAACCAGAACCACATAGCGCATAGCGACTCATCGTAACATCTTGAGAAGTTTCTACATGAAAATCAATAAGCATGCTTGTCGCGTCCCGTATTTCTGGGTGACGTTTATGGGCTTGTATTGCTGCGCGTTGAAACGACGCTAGCGTTTCAGCCTGAGTTTCGCCCAGCATATTTTGTGGTGCGCTCCGTATCGCGAGTACACGTAGAGCCTTCCTGCGAATCTCTTCTCCAGCATCAGCTTCATGAAATGCAGCGGCAATGACCAAAGCACTGGTTGTGAAAGCATTAGATTTATACATATCATTAGCCGTATTTAGATTTGGTAAAAGTAAATCCACGGCATCATATGCTAGCCTGCAAAATTCAGTATCCATGAATGACGCTTGGACGTCCAGAAGTGTTGCCAGTGTATCCAGCTCTAATGCACGGCATAGCTCACCTCCAGCATCAAGCCGAAAAGAAGCAGGTATTTCTAAGGACATGCATGGATGGTAATGAACTATTGCTAAATTCACAAGCATGAACATTTAAAAAATGTCATATATCAAAAAATTCCCTTATGCTAATTATCCCAGGCGCGCTCATGACCAAAGTGGCCGTATTGTGCTGTTTCTTCGTACTGTGGCTTACGAAGGTCCAATAATTCTATAATGCCCTTTGGCGTTAAATCATAGCCATCAATTATCTCTGGCACGCCATCGATAATTACCGTTGCCTCGAGCGGCTCAGCAAAGCCAATTGCATATGCTAAATAACAAAACACTTCCTTAGCATTCTTTTTCTTTAAATAATCTACCGCTACTCGGCGTGCCATATAGGCCGCCGAACGGTCAACTTTGCTTGGATCCTTACCGCTAAAGCATCCACCGCCAATGGGAATGCTCGGGCCATAATTATCAACTACCAGTTTACGGCCCGTCAAGCCAGTGTCTGCATCAAATCCACCTTGGTACCACTCACCCGCAGGATTGATATGAAACTGTATGTCCGGAGAGCTTTTTGCAAGCAGCTCACCAGCTAGCCATGCTTTTACTGCTGTTGCAAGCTCATCACTTGGAGCATTCTGGAAGCTGGCAACAACGGACTGGATTACTCCATCCTTAAGTGTCACCTGGGTCTTGCCATCATACGGAAAGGCTTTGTATAGATACTGATTTAATAATCGGGATAGTACCGTTTCAAGTGGCAAAAGCTGTGGCGTTTGATTACAAGCATATCCCACCATTATCCCCTGGTCGCCGGCACCCCCAGTGTCTACCCCCTGAGAAATTTCTGGACTTTGATGCACCAGGCGTACCTCCAATTCAACGTCGCCACATAAGCGCTTCACAATCAGTGCAACGTCAATTTTGGCAGAGGACGTGACCTCTCCTAAAATCCACACTTTACCGTGTCCGCCCATTGTCTCGACAGCTACTCTCGACTTTGGATCTTCGCTCAAATAAGCATCCAAAATAGCGTCCGATACTTGGTCGCACAGCTTGTCAGGATGACGTGGTGACACGCTCTCGGCAGATTTAAAATTTGACATAACTTAAACTCCTTATCGTATCGGCCAGAAAAATAAGGAAGAAGTATATTTTTAGAGTATAAAGCTCAATCAATAAACATCTTTCCTGAATTTCAGGCTAGAGGGAGCACCTTCACTATATTAAGAAATATAGGCGGTTGCCGGCAGGTCATAAAGCTAGATCTCTCGCTGCGCTCTTGATACGTGATTAATTAATGTGCCCGGACATAGTACCTGCTAATGCTTCTATATGCAATAAATGCTGAAAGTATATTATCGAGTCTTACTGAGAATTAGCATCACCAATACAGCGAGTCCAAGAAGTCGCCTAAAATAATTTACGCTCGTCAACAGCTCCATGAGTGCCCAGGTGAATAAGGCTCCAAAAGAAACTGCCTTAAACAAATCAAAGGGCTTTCCGCTTGAAAAAATCTTCGATAGTATTGTTGTAATAATCCACGTAGCTAATGGGATATTAGGCATCTGCCATATGACAACATTGCCATCTTTATCCTTAAATACTTTGTCCATAATTGTTTGTTGTTAACACATTATTATCTCCTTGGAAACAATAATGGCACTCGCTTCTTATATGCGATGTAATCTTTCTTACCACCCCACTTTTTGTCAGCTGATTTTTCTAAAATCGGGATACCACTGATAAAAAGTAGCAATAGAACAATGTAGGCAGGACTTATAAGTGCAATCAACCATTGCATGCCGTTGAGGCTCGGGAGAATATATGCGTAAATACCACTCCACACCATTATTTCTCCAAGATAATTTGGGTGTCTAGACTTGCCCCATAATCCACTTTGAATCCATTTGCCTTTGTTTTTATCATCTTGAGAGAAGTGACATTTCTGTAAGTCCGCCGCTGCTTCTATAACTATCCCCGCAGCAAACATTACAAATCCTAATGCAGAAATGATGGTAAAACGTGGTGTGCTGATGTGCAAGAACTCAAGCGCGCCAATCAAAACTATGAATACGGTAATACCTTGCAATAACCAAAATCGAAAGAATTTCACGGCACTTTCACGCATGCCATCAAACCGTGCATCTTTGCCTTTTTTCCATACTCGCATCAGCAAGAATCCGCCCAGTCGTACTGCCCACCATATGATCATGAGTGCAAGAAGTGTGTGCTCCCATTTTAGCGTGCTTCTAAAGAGCGCAAAAAGAGTCAAGATTATAAATGATAATGCATAAGAAATATCGGTAAGTTTGTCCGTCTTATATCTAAATGCCGGAACAAATAGCGCAATATTAAGGCCAACAACTGCTAAGAATGCTAGGGGTAAATCATTCATATAGATTTAGTATACCTTACTGCCAGTTACGTTCGATTTCATGTATGCGGTCATGATCTAGACCGTAATAGTGTGCAATTTCGTGCCACAGCGTATGTTTTACTTGTGCCTTAAGGTGCACCATGTCACTCGAGGACCGTATAAGAGGCAGTTTGAATATGGTAATCCTGTCAGGTAATACAAATTGATAGCCTGCATTGCGCTTTGTTAATGGTACGCCTTCATAGAGCCCATAAAGCGTTTGATAGGCTTGCAACTTTTGCTTACGACGTTGTTCGTCAGAAGGATCATCTTCATAGGTAACGAGTACGTTTTTCATACCGGTAACAAATTGTTCAGGTAACTCGTCCATACATTCGCCTATGAGCTTCGAAAACTCATCATCTGAAATACTAAGCATATTAGCCTTTAGCTTATCACGTTCGTTTATTTTGACATTGCTTACTTACGCTTGCGGAGGTTTGGATTTAACTCTTTTTTGCGCATACGGAGAGCTTTGGGTGTAACTTCTAACAGTTCGTCATTTTCAATAAAATCAAGACACTGTTCAAGGCTAAAAATAGTAGCTGGCGTCAACTGTACGGTACCGTCAGAAGATTTGGAGCGCATGTTGGTAAGCTGCTTGGCGCGGCAGACGTTGATTTCCATGTCTTCTTGGCGAGTGTTAAGCCCAATAATTTGGCCAGCATACACCTTAACCGCTGGACCTACAAAACACACGCCACGTTCTTCAACATTCTGAAGCGCATATGGAGTTGTGACGCCTGTTTCGAAGGCAATCAATACACCCGCTCGGAGTTGCTGCATTGCAGCACCAAGTTCCTGGAAACCAAGCGGCAAAGTGTTCATAATTATTGTACCTTTCGTGTTGGTCATTAAGATATTGCGCATGCCGAGCAGTGTACGTGTCGGCATTTCGTAGACTAACTTTGTGCCACCTTTCGCGCTACTAAACTGCTCCTTAAGCGTTGCACGGCGCGTTCCAAGCTCCATCTGAACAGAACCAACATGCTCGGCCGGTACTTCGATAATTACTTCTTCGAGTGGCTCCATCGTTTTGCCTTTTTCTTCGTGAGTAACCACTTGTGGACGACCAATCTCAAACTCAAAGCCCTCGCGGCGCATTGTCTCAATCAGAACACTGAGGTGTAGCTCACCTCTTCCGGAAACCGTGAAACCGATTCCATCTTCTTCTACACGTAAACCAACATTAGTTTCAAGCTCCTTATCTAAACGCTCTTTGATTTGGCGTGAGGTACTGAATTCGCCTTCTAAGCCTTTGAATGGGCTGGTATTAGGTCCAAGATAAATACGCAGTGTTGGTGCTTCTACTTCAAGCACTGGCAGAGCCTCTGGGTTGTCCGCATCAGCCAATGTTTCGCCTATTTTGACATCAGCTATACCTGTCAGCTGCACAATGTCACCAGCTACACCGCCTGGTACTTCAAAGCGTGAAACACCGTGGCTCATATAAACATTGTCCACCTTCGACTTCGTGAATGTGCCATCTTTTTTACAAAGAGTTACGGTGTCTCCAGCCTTGACTTGTCCGCGCGTAATGCGGCCAATGGCATACTTACCCTTAAAAGAGTCCCACGCGAGTGCGTTAATAAGCATTTGGAATGGCTTTTCAACTTCAATTGACGGCGCAGGAATGTCACTAATAATTGCGTCAAACAAAACGTCTAAGGATCCGTCTGCTTCCATGTCAGATGGCACTTCTTTCCACGCTTTTCCGGCGCGGCCAATAGCATAATAAATTGGATAATGTAGCTGGTCTTCGTGTACCGCAAGCTCCAAGAATAGGTCAGCCAGTTCGTCTTCAACTTCGCCCAAGCGGCGGCCGTCTTTATCAATCTTATTAATAACCACAATTGGCTTAAGGCCATTGGCGAGCGCCTTGGTGAGCACAAATTTAGTTTGTGGCATCGGGCCTTCTTGGGCATCGACAATCAAAAGACAACCGTCAGCCATGTTCAGTGTACGTTCTACTTCGCCTGAGAAGTCAGCGTGCCCAGGTGTGTCAATGATGTTAATGCGATAATCCCCATGCTGGACGGCCGTAATTTTGGCAGTAATAGTAATACCGCGTTCTTTTTCTTGGTCGCCGCTGTCCATAATAAGGTCCTGGCTCATTTCGGCTTGATTGTCACGGAAGGTTTGTGACTGTTTTAAGAGCCCATCAACTAAAGTGGTTTTACCGTGATCAACGTGGGCAATAATGGCGATATTCCGAATTTTCGTCGGGTCTTGTAGAGCTGGCATGGTTTACAGATGGCCTTTCTTATGGCTAAGCTTGCTAATTTGTATTAATTATATCATAAGTACTTTGTCAGACCAAGCCCCTTTATTGCTCGTGAGCGTATACTATAGAAATGACATACGTGCCACTTGCAGAGAAGATGCGACCAAAGACGCTTGATGAAGTTGTTGGGCAGGCACATGTCCTTGGAGAAGGAAAATTGCTTCAGCAATTAGTCAAAAGTGGCCAACCATTTTCAGTAATTTTTTGGGGGCCACCAGGATCAGGCAAAACTACATTAGCCCGTATACTCGCGACCGAAATGGAAGCAGACTTCATAGAACTCAGCGCAGTGACTGCCAGTAAAGCTGACGTTATGCAGGTCGTAAAACAGGCTGGAGAAAATCAGCGCCTACAACTCAGAACACTCCTGTTCGTAGATGAAATTCATCGTTTTAATAAAGCGCAACAAGATGTATTTTTGCCACATATTGAGAGCGGCCTTTTAACTTTGGTTGGTGCCACCACCGAAAATCCCAGTTTTGAAGTCATAACCCCGCTTTTATCCCGGAGCCGTGTGGTTGTGCTTGAACCTCTCAGTAAAGAAGACATTATATTACTCCTAAAACGGGCTGCAAAAGCAGAAGACATTAAAGTCAAGAATTTTCCTTTAGAGAGCGCTGGCTTGCTAGCGGAAATGTCGGCTGGTGACGCCCGTGTTGCACTTGGTACGCTGGAACTGGCAATAAGCCTTGCTGACGGAAAAGTAATCAATAAAAACCTGATTGAATCTGCGGCCCAACGACATTTACCTGGTTACGATAAAGGCGGCGAATACCACTACAACATTATCAGTGCTTTTATAAAGTCTATGCGTGGCAGCGACCCAAATGCCAGCTTATATTACCTGGCGCGTATGTTAGATGCTGGCGAAGATCCAAAGTTCATTGCCCGTCGCATGGTGATATTTGCCAGTGAGGACATTGGTATTGCCGCATCAGCCGCACTTAATCTTGCTATCTCAACATTCCAGGCAGTTGAACGAATTGGAATGCCAGAATGTCAGTATAGTTTGTTCCACTGTGCAACTGTGCTCGCAAAATGTGAAAAGTCACGGGTGGTCGCCGATGCTATGTATAACGCAGTCAAGGCAGCTAAAGATCACCCACATGCCGCCGTACCGCTACATTTACGTAACGCACCTACTAAGCTCATGAAAGACCTTGGCTACGGCAAAGGCTATAAATGGCAAGCTAATTTCCAGACAGATGATGGCTTCTTGCCAGAAGAACTTAAAGACCTGCACTTGTTTTAGATTCAACTAGTAGACAATTTGGCGTGATAAAATAAAACTAGAATTCTTATGCAAAAAAACATATCGCGGATTATTGGAGTTGTAGGTACATTACTTTGTATTATTATTTTTATTCACAAACCAAGCTTCCCTACGCCGGATAAACTGCTTGTGTTTGTAACATTCATTTTCATGGCGTTTAGCCAAGGTATTGAGGCTCTAAAGCGGCTGGTGCCTTTTGTTGCACTCTTACTAGTTTATGAATCTTTCCGCGGCCTGGTGCCGCATCTCAATAAACACGTTCATTACACTGAGCTTATTGCTGGTGACCGATTTTTATTTGGCGGGAACCTACCAACACGAATGCTCCAAAACGTCCTGTATCATGGTCATGTACAATGGTACGACTTTGTATTCTATCTTGCCTATATGCTCCATTTTATACTGCCAGTCGCCCTTGCAATTATAATTTGGAAAACGCGCGAGAAACAGTACTGGCGGTTTATAACAACCTACCTTAGTGTTTCTTTTGCTGGGTTTATAACTTTTCTATTGTTCCCGGCCGCACCCCCATGGTTGGCATCGGACAAAGGCTACATACAACCAATCACTAGAATCTCAAGCAAAGTATTTTATGCTCTTGGAATCCATGATTTTCCTAGTGTTTATAATAAAATCTCTCCAAATCCCGTTGCTGCCATGCCCTCATTGCACGCTGCCTATGCAACATTATTAGTACTGTTTATTTATAAGTTATACGGTAAAAAATGGGCTGCACTTGCCGCAATCTACCCGCTCCTAATTTATGTTGGGACAGTGTATCAAGGTGAGCATTATGCAATTGACGAAATTATAGGGGCGCTGTACGCGGTGGTTGGATATGCAGCTGTCAGTAGGTTGTGGAAGTACTATGAACTAAAGAACGCGATCAAAGGCACTAAGAGGTCCCCCTAAACGTTGTTCGTGTCGGTTCGATGTAACTTTACATTTTTAACAGGTACATCTTGTTGGTGTTTTTCAACAATTTGGTACGTGTGTGTGGATAAAATTACTTTCTCAATACTGGAAACTGCATGACCAGGGACAATGATAAAGTGGTTATTTTTCTTATGTAATTTTCGATATAATTCTGGTTTTACCTTAAGTCGTAAACGACAATTTTCATCTGAGCACTCACAGAAATAGTGGAGCGCACGTTTCGTATTTGGCACATCACTTAATTGCCCTTCATCCTCGGCAATTTGTTTAAGATTTTCTATACCTATAGTCATTCGTTCATTTGAAGATCGAAAAACGACTTCGTTTTCTATTTTGTTTAAATTAGCTGCTGATATTGACATACATATATACTATCATATTGCCTAAATCACTTAGACTCGAACAAATTAACCTGCCACAAAGTACTTATGTCCATGCTACGCTATGGTTATTATGTTTGCAGCTATAAAACGCAATCTTGGCCCGTTGTTCTGGATAATAAGCTTCCAGTATTTTGTTACGCAGCTCATTGTAATGTCGCACTATAAATATGGCTACAGCTTGCGCCTTAACACTATAAGCGATCTCGGCAACACTACATGTGCGCGATATGGTGGTAGGTTCATTTGTTCACCGTGGAACATGCTCATGAACGTTTCCTTTATACTGCTTGGGATTACTATGATTTTAGGGGCTCATTATCTATGTAGGTTGATGGTTCCAAAGCGACTAATTAGGTTAGGATTTGGTGCACTCTCACTAGCAGGGCTCGGGACAGTAGTCGTTGGGCTCTTTCCAGAAAATACAATTGCAATATTGCATATTATTGGAGCCGGGATGCCCTTTTTTGTCGGGAATATTGGAATGATATTATTAAGCATTTCGCTACAAGTTCCTCGCTGGCTTCGTATTTATACGTTCGCTTCAGGTGCATTTGCTCTTTTGATGCTCGGCCTATTTTTATCAGGACATTACTATAGTCTTGGGATTGGTGGCATGGAACGCTTGGTTGCATACCCTCAAACTATTTGGCTCATAGTTTTTGGAGTCCATCGCCTCCGCAATTGACCAGACTCAACGCACTCTGTATGCTTGTACACGGAACAGGCAGCTTGTGCTCTTATATAACTAAAAAAGCTTTCATATATGGATACTAATCAAACAGCAACATTACAAGGTTCTATTGCCATCTTTTGCAGAACACTAAAAGAAAATGATGATCCTTTTAGCAGTGATTATTATTGGCAAGCTTATCAAGATCTTATGCTCGCGCTTGAAAAACGTGGCCTCAGCGTATACCTCACAACTGACAACAATACCTACATAGATTATGGTACTTTTTCTGTTGCTTATAAAATTAAAGGCAAGACTCAATTAGATAATTTGATTAAAGTTAAGAATGTTAAAGTTGATCTTGTGTTCGATCGTGGTGGATTTATAGGCAGGGGCGTTCCAACTATTAATACACCGTTAATGCAAAAGATTGGAATGAATAAAATAGAGATGTACAAACGCTTTTCTAAATTTCAAGGCTTCTCTGCCATTTGTATTAATTATGGAGAAGTTACGAAAGCTTTTGATGATATCGAAGGCGAAAGGGTGGTCGTTAAGGAGCCAGAAGGTTACGGTGGCCATGAAGTATATATCGGCTATAAGAATGATGTACTCTCCGAGCTGCCAGATAGATACCCACTACTGGTACAAGAATTCCTCGATACCTCAATTGGAGTTCCAGGATACGTAACTGGTGTTCATGATGTCCGTCTTTCTATGTGCGGTGGAGAATTAATAGGGTGTTATATACGACAAGCAAAACCCGGCTCTCTCCATTCAAACGTTTCCCAGGGCGGGAAGATGCTTTTTATGAATATTGATAAAACCCCACCCGCACTCATAGAAGCAGCAAAAGAAGTTGATAAGTTATTTGAATCATCATTGCGTTATTATTCGATAGACTTTGTAAATACAACAAAGGGCTGGAAGATGCTCGAAATTAATCCCTATCTAGCTTTGTTGCCTGTTACGGACGGCCCAGAAGCTATACGTACTATTGAAAAACTTGCCGACTATCTAGCTACTACGATAAAAACATTACCGAAACATTCAGATTAGCAAATTAAACTAATAGATCTAAGGCGTAAGAAATTACACCTGCTCTTAATAATTTATTAGCTCGTTCTTTTAGTTGTTTTCCACATTGGAATGAGATGGTAGCATTAAACTGCCATTTATCTTCATGCCTACTTAGTGCAATAATCTGTAAAAATTTCTCAGGGCTGTTTACACTCGAATAAGGATAGAGCTTATCTTCAAGCTCCTTATAAGTACCATTAAACTCACCATTAATACTCACTAGCGGGACCGTAACTTCGCCATTTGCAACCATAAAATGGTATGCAGACATACCGGTCATTCTAAAGTTACAATCTATGTAATATGGCCTTCCTATTTCATCTATTAATATGTCAAAACCGCCTATTCCATACCAACCCATTTTTCTTACTTTTGGTAGAATAGTACTTCGTAAATATTCAACTGCTTCTTTTAAATTAGGAGGAATTTCTGTCGAACGTATAATCCCGCCGACAAATTTACCTTGAGCAGTCGTTAGCTGCTCGTTGATACCAATTAAATCGATCGGCATTTTCTTTGAATGAGGTACACCAAAATGGACACCATAATTCTTTGTAGTATTTATATATTGCTCTACAAGCACATTTCCGTTAAAACCCCGCAGTGCATCTGCAGCAACTGAAAGTTCTTGCTCATTTAAACATATATATACTCCGTCACCAGAACTAGATGAAGAGACTTTTACGACAACAGGGAGCATAAATGTTTCTATTTTTTTCGCAAATTCAGCACCCGTTGTAAAGGATCCCTGCCTTTTTGGCATTAATCTTTCGGGGATATATTCGCCCATATTACTTTTGTCATTTAACCAAACAGTTAGGTGCGGTGAAAGACTATATAAACTACTCATATCTTTATCAATATAGGGTTGTGCCATGATAAGCGAACCAGGCGTTACATTGCCCTTAAGTGCTGCTTTGATTGCTAAGTTACGCGCCTTGCCATCGCTCAACATATCGACTCCGGCGGGTAATACTAGGGTTTGTTCCTCACTTAAGAATGGGATCGAAAGATCTTGAAATACATCAGGACTAATACAGGGGCTGGTTGTTGCGGAGTAACATATGATGGAAACGTCTTTACCACTACAGCCGAACGCCCTAGCAGCTATAAGCTCCTGCGTAGCGGGACTTGCATGATTAAGGAACCCCGAGTCTTCACCTATAGGATAACCATAGTAAAACTGGGTACCTGCAGGAAAATAAGTCGATAAGGATATTTTCTTATCGAACATAGAATTAAGGCGCGAGATATCGACGCGAAACTTGCTTAAAAACATATAACCTCGTTAGAATTCGCTAAAAAATAAACAGACTAACAGGGTACGATTATACGCTTAAAAACACAATATTACTAGTGTTATAACTCCACGATGTTACTTAATTTACTTCACTGCGTTTAAAGTGAAACAAGAACTTCTTATTAGTTTTTTGTGCGTTCTATTTTGCCACAGCCGAGCCGTGGACCTCCACTGATGCCAGAACCCTGCTCGCCTGGGGTATATGGGTCAACATTTGCATGAATCATTATGCTCGTACCTTCTTTTGGCTGTAAGATAGAAACTGGTCCATCACTAAGAGTAACGCGCGTAGTAATTGTTTCTAGTTCGCCCTCACCATTCTCATCAACAGTAATGCTCGGTAAGTCGCCTGCGTGATAACCATGGTTTACATCTGGATCGCTATTACCGTTTGGACCTGGATCAAAATGTCCACCAGCGCATTTAAAGCCGTCACATTCGCAGTCACCTTTTTCATGTATATGCACAGCATGTTTACCTGGCTTTACAATACCAGGATCACCTCTTACCGTTAGATTTAGGTGCACATATTTCCACCCATCTAGGTCGTATTCCGTAAAGATCGCAGTGCCACTTAAACCTGGTCCGGCAACATCCGCTTTAGCTTGGGCTGTTACCAACTTATTTTCTGCATTCAGTTCTACTTTCACATCCCCTCCTTATATATCTTTTTCATGTAATATAGAAAGTATATTACCACTCGGGTCTTTAAACCAGGCTATGTCCGGTCCCATATTGACGGCAATCCCTCGGGCTATACCCTTTTCGTCCTGAAACATTCCTTCATACTTTTCAAACACAACACCTTTTTTAACCATATTATCTACCGATTCGTCGATATCTTTGACCCTAAAATTAAGTATAGTAAACGTAGCGGGAGTATAATCCTCTTTAGGATATACATAAACTTTTGTATTATTTCCACATTTCAAGAACAGTCCCATATCCGTGACATCTACTTCTAAGCCCAACTTGTCGCGATAAAATACTAATGTCTCATCTTGGTTTTCTACGGAGAATCCGCTGAATGCCTCTGCGTCTTTTAACATATAAAAGTTCCTTACTATTTATTTATTACCATATATAGTATGGACCTTTATGTAAGTTTGACTGTAAGAATTTGTTACGCTGCTCGTCCTGCCTCAACCCAGCCATTGCCCATATGTGATATAGGAGCATCGTGATATCCGGCAGATCGCTGAACTGTACTACCTTCTCTCATAGCTTCTTCGCCACGTGTTGATGTCATTTGATTACCAAAAAAGTGTAAGACTGCAACGACTGCTGACCTAACTGGATGTTGCCCTGTTAACTCAGCCATGCTTTGACTGTCTACATTGCCATGCCAACTTTCACTACATCCAAAATCATCTTCGCCGTTTCCTGCTCGCATTGATACTCTTGCTGATACTGACATGTTATTCTCCTTTTTAGACAATAAAAAACCTCCCTTTTGCTTGGGAGGTTTCGGTTTGTCTTGTTAATTATTTAGTTACAAACTGAACACTCCCTGATGCGGGTCCACAATAATTGCGAGGGCCTTTAAAGCAGTATTAGTAAAGATAACCATAGAATTCACTGTACGCTTATTTTTCTAAGTGTCAAACAAATGATTATTTGGCTGCAGATAATACCTTCAAGATGTACGATCTGAGCCACTGCGGACAATAACATGACCACAAGGTATTACATCTACAATAGGCGTCTCTTCAATCCGGCTGACTGGGTCCCAACTATCAATGGATGTCGTTTCTTTCAAATTTTTTACTATTTTTCGTGCGATTCTAGATAATTCCTGCTTTTGAGCAGTGGTCAAAGATGGTGATGATTTTTGTTTTAGATTTTTTACCATAAACATATTATATCAGGCTGCACAAGAGAGCTTATTCTGATGAACGATTTTTGTAATGCATAACGAAAGTAATGATTTGAATTATACTGCATAGCATCTGTTAAAATGAATGCTTATCTGTTACAATCTCATTTAGTTTCAATCGATTTTGGGGATTGGCCAAGTGGTAAGGCAATGGATTCTGGTTCCATGATCGGGGGTTCGAATCCCTCATCCCCAGCCAAGATTTGCGTCAAACAAGACCTGATTGCATAGTATGCTATCTCAATATGTTAGACACAATTCTAAGTAAAACATCAAACCGACTGAAGAGTCGGTTTTTTGGTTCAAATCCTATGTACTATCAATATCTGTTCAAAAGTAGGTCTAGAACCAAGTTTTTGCGCTAAATTCTTACTAGTTTTCTGTCATGTAGTGCCAACCTCACGTCAAGGTTTCGAATGAGGCGAGTTTTCTCAAATAATGTTCCGTCGCGGA
>JAYTSU010000025.1:0-22850 GCA_043745485.1 Candidatus Saccharimonadota bacterium | reverse complement strand
TAGCTATGTGCGGACTAGATAAGCGCTGAAAGCATATTAAGCGCGAAACTAACTTCAAGATTAGATTTCCCTATGAGACCCCAGAAAGATGATCTGGTTGATAGGCGCAAGGTGTAAGTACGGTAACGTATGTAGCCGAAGCGTACTAATAGGTCCATCGACTTTTTATGCTCTTTAACTTACGCATCTTTCGAGTTGCAAAAGTTAAAGGGTGGTGCAAGAAGTATTTGACTAGTTATTGTTGATAACCCCACGAAACAGGTTTCGCGGGGACCCCAATTTCAACATGTTCGACATTTTTACATTGATTTATCTAAAACGGCACTCCGCATTTATGGGTGTCAATCAGTGCGCTTCTTCTACGGAAGAGCTCACTGATTGGTGCCCATAGCGTGAGGGAAACACCTGTTCCCATCTCGAACACAGCAGTTAAGCCTCGCAGCGGTTACTATACTTGGCCAATCAAAGCCTGGGAAAATAGCACGGTGCCATATTATAGAATAAGCCGCCCCTCAAAGGGCGGTTTTTCTTTGCCAAAATTCTGGCACCGTGCTATTTTCCCAGTTGCGGAAAATACTGGGGTCCCCGCAAGCTTGCTTGTGGGGTTTTGTCACGGTGCCATATTATAGTTAAAGCCTCCTTTACGGGAGGCTTTTTCTTTATGAGGAAACCGGGATAGGTTTCCTCATCGCTCCAGGATAATGGGATTTTCTCAGGCTATATTTCTGCCGGGTTGATTGTGGCGGCAGTACCGTCTTGCCTTATTGTTACCCGCCTAAAGTATAGATCAACTAAAGGATTACCTTGTACCCAGCTTTCCTTAAAAGGTGACTCGTTTTTAGGGTCGTATTTAGGGATATCGTCAGGGATAGCAAGCCGGAGTAGAGGTATATTTAGTACACTTGCTATCACTTCAAAATGCGTTGTTCCAAGTTTATGCATGCTTTTATGTACACCGAAAGTTACAATGCCGCCCAATGCTATATCGTGCTCACTGCCATGTTTAATATAGTAGTCAATATGCTCAATTTGGCTTCGAGCAACATATTCTGAAATAAAAAGGCCAACAACAGTATCATTTATGCCTAATAAATCACCCACGCTATTATTTAACTTGTGGTTTGCACCGTTATCTGGGGCAATAAAGCCAGTCATTTCGCTTGGGAATCCATGGGCTGACACTATTTCAAATTCAGACATATTTGTTTATTATACGCCGCTAAACAGATAAGAAAACTGCTTGTGGTTGTTTGTAATATTTATTACACTTGCTAAAAACATAAGCGGGAGTATATTAGAAATTAAGGAGCAAAAAATGAAATTTTTTAACAGTTTAAAAAATCGAATACCAAAAACAAATTTATACGAAGAACTTCCCAGTACACCACAAAGGAGAGATGTAAAAATTGGTGGTTGGGTTTCAGGCATAACCGCTTTTTATGAACCGGGCACAGTCAAAGATTATATTGATTTACTTATCAAAGACGGGATTGCATCAGGCAATTCTGACGAAGATGTATTTAGAGGAATTACAGCAAAATTCGAAAGTGATGTAGCTGGTTTCGAGGATCAAGCAGTAAACTTAAATGCCTATCGTGACCATGTGTCATCTGGTATGGGAGCCGTAGGCATAAAAGCATTTTACATAAAATTAGACACGGACCCAATATCGGTTCGTATCGATTTTGAAAACTGGGCTGGTACAGCAGGACCTATAGAACAAGCTAGCATGGTTGTAGAACCTTTAGCTGCATAGAGTAGATATAAGCGCGATTGTATTAATAGATATTGACTAATAGTTTCAGCAGTAGCATTATCAGGTTATATGGGCGAATTGTTCAAAACAGAAACGAATATACCTAACAACGGCGCCAAGAAAAATTTCCAGATGGCAGCTGCTGCGGTGTGCCTAGTTGCTGGCTTGGACTGCTCAAACCTTACGCTTGAAGAGGCAGACAGCATGACAGTGAGGCAAATGGCTAATAATCTACTTGACGAAAACTATCGCCGCTGGCAGGTGGCTAAAGAGCTTATTGGCATGGATTTAGAAAGTAGAAAAGCTCGAAAAGTAGAAAGGCATAACATGCTACCTTCCCGCTGGGGCGTGGCTGGAAGGGTATTAACATATCTCTCGACCCTATCATCCGATACTTGCACACAAAGACCGCCCGAAGATATTGCTCAGGTAAGTGAGCCGTCTAATTTGTAGCGTTCTTATGAATTGAATTAGCTTAACAAAACTCTTGAAAGTGCAGTAACTACATCTGATAAAAGTGGTTGATTAGTTTGGTTAAAACCGATGCATGTTCTGGAAAGAACGAGTGCATTTTCACCAAGGTTTTGATATAAAAAAGTAACATTGTTGGCCGGCACGTGTAGTCTGCCGCCAGGTTCTAAAGGAGTACTGCTAATTTCACCAGTCGGAAGGTCAAGCATTTCCAGGCTGCCATGGCCTTCGAGAGTGTGCACTACAACCATATTGTCACCAATCAGTACCCGTTTTTGGGTTTGCGTCCGTATGCTAAGTAACTCACATTCGCCGTCTTTTAGATGGGGATTATGCACGTTGGTTATATCAAAATCTACACTGTTTGTTGTTACAGATTTAATGTCTAGAATTTTGTTGCCTTTTCTAAAAAAGGATTCCATAGGCGTACTCATAACAAAACTATAACACTAAACTGGATTAACATTCTCTGCAACTCTAAGCTATTATTTCCAAATTGGGCGCGGTGTAAAGTGCAGTAGGATCGGGAATGTGAGTGTCCATCATGGCAATGAATTCATAGCATTTTTCGTCCATAATTTTATTTGTTCTATATGGTAAATCGTGGCCTGTTACTCGATATTGGTCTTCATAACCGGGCAAGACACCAGGTACCGCACCGGGATGACGCTCAGGGCCATTAAGCGTAATCCTAACACCGTATAAAGTTTTATTTTCAGCTTGAGACAATGATACATCTATAGCTTCCGGGGGTATTTTACCTCCGGGTAGTATAGTGATAAATAAGAGAGACAGATAACCTTCGGAAGTGCTGGTTTTATGGTTTGCTATAGTCGGGAATATTCCATCTGTCATGGCAGCAGCTATTAGTTCAGGCAAGTCTTTTTCTAAGTATCCATGTTTTAAAACGCGATCTACAAACTCTATCCGCATAGGGGTAATTTGTGATACGCGGCTACTTAATTCAGGCTCAAGGTATTTAACCTTTTCCACTACCTGCTCTTCATGTCTATGTAATAAATTCATCACACTATCTAATCACTCAAAACGCTTATGCGCTGTAAGATAGGTTACCAGCGCCTATTACTAATTATATTTATAAAATGATTGTTTATGGTTAATAATGTCAATCTGCTCTCAAAAGTAGCAATAGGGCTTTTATAACAGTCGGAATGAGCGCCGAGATAAACGAGCTAAAAATAATAGTATGGCAAGTGCTATGGATAATATGAGGGAAGATGCCACGGTTTGTAACCATGCTGATGGGATGTGTGGGCTGCGGAAGCCTAAGGTAAATAGATCTCTACAAACAGGCAACAGGACAACTATAGTTAGTAATAATATAATCACCAGCATAAAAATAACGCTTATAAATATCGCCCAGTGCAATAAGATTGCCTGAACGATCGAACTCTTTTTAACTGATATAGGGTGCACATAATGCCAGGTAAAATCTACTTCGCTTCGTGCGGCATATAAAAAACTAAAAGCTATAATGCATATGAGATATACAAAAATGCCAGTAAACATCCAAAAAACAAATGTTGCTATCGAGGTTATGTGGGGTATGGTATCAAGCTTTTCGATTAGTGGCTGGGTTAGGTGGCGTATTGATATAGTGGGTGGCACCGTTTTAACTACAAATATCCCGGGGAGGATTTTTATTAAAAAGCCGGCACTGCTAATGCCGAGTATGACAATGCTTACAGCCCATGCGGGCAAAAGATAATATACGATGTCTCTGAACCGTGTAGTAATGGTTGTTTGAGGATGAGCTGTCTTCATAATGTGACTATTTTCATTCTAGCGTATATTATAAAAAGAGACAGTAAGATTAAGGTTTTTTGTTGTCACCGTGAAGTTTAAGCCAATAAACTCATATTGACAAATAATAAAGCTTATGCTAATATAAAATATATGACAGAACGTATGTCGCACAGCCATAATAACATCGGCCACTCATCTCCAGAACATGTAGGGCCACTACCAGAAATCCACGATATGGTTGGAGAAATGTCACGAATAATCAGTGACAACGGCGCGCAAGAATACATTCTTGGGGACCAGCGGTTTGTTGGCTATCCAGTTGATGAAGTTTTTATACCAGAAGAATCTGGAACCGAAAAGAGCACCGCGACTATTCTGCCAGTCTTACCATACGTAGGTTCAGACAATGAGAGTGCTTATTTTAAAATGCCCTCTGACTCAATGACACTTAAAAGCGCGCTGCTAGAAAATCAGTTATCCGATAATTCAGAACCTTTAGTAGCTGTTATAGAAGTCCTAGGTAAGATAGTTAGAAGTCTTGAGCCACATCACACTCCTCGTGGCCTTGGTTTAGGCAGGGTGTTAATAGACAAAAAAACAGGCAATATAAAGTTTTTGCCTACCGTAAGGTATGAAGAAACACATAATGATACGCCTGATACAACGTTGAGAAAGATCGGTACTGAACTTTCTGGACTTATGCATGGCAAAAAAAGAACAGCAAAAATAAAAATATTCCAGACGGCTTTAGGCCGATACGCAACGAAAGAACAGTAATGAGAAGCGCACCAGCTACAGCTGAACAAATTGGCACAGATCTTGAAGCTCGGTATAGTACTTTTGTACCGAATCTGAACGAGAATCTTGGTGCTACAGACTCAGCTCACGGCGTTATTTTTGGCGAAGTACCCATTTTGGGCGTTGCAACTGACGTTGCTATTAAGCCATTTACTAAATTTGGTAAGGTGAACCGCGAAAGAACTAATTATGAACGAATTGCTCAAAGAGGTATTAGTACGCTTACTCCAGTAGATGGGTTTCGTGGCAGCCATGCCAGTTATTTATTGACAATGCGCAGGCCAGGCCTATTGAACGAAGCCCAACGGCCCTGGCACGAAGCGCTTGAATCTGATGAACACTTAGCTACTTTTTTTGATATCTTAGGTAGCCTGGCTGTTGATACAGCTATTGTGCATGATTTGGGCGTTTCGCACGGTGACTATCAAGCTAAGAATGTTTCGTACGATTCAGGCAATGGTTTATTTGTAGTTACAGATGTTGAACGATCGCAAGTTGGTAGGAGATCTGATGATCATGCAATAGATACGCGAAAGGACATTAGCACTTTGGGAGCATCACTGTTAGAACGTGGCTTATTTGGGCAAACAGACAGTGCAACGCGCGTTAGGATGTTGGATGAGACGCTCCTAGAGCCGTATCTTGCCAGTAGGACTGAGCAGCGATCTATGCCTGATGGCCAAGTGATCTTAGGTGCCTGGAAAGAACGGGCAGAGCAGCCTATCAATCCAGTGGCACATTAAAAACATCATATGTTAAAAGCCTAAAACTAGTCTTTGAAACAGGTGGTGCTTAGCAGGTTTGTAGCAGTGTCTTGTTTAACGACATCGTTTAGGTAGTACATGGAGCCTGCTCCGCGGCCGCTAAACTCACCATTTGTTTGGTAATGCGTGGCATAGATCTGGTTGGTCGTGGTGTTGTATAGTGTGCAGGTAAAGTTGGCTTCTGTCCCGGTAGCTTTAATCCAGTAAACGCTAAGGCCGCGATTTGCTTTGGGGTCGGTGATCGTTTTTTGTGGCGCACCAGATGCGGTTGAGATAGGGCCTTGGAAAAATATCTGACTATCAGACACGGCACTACTGTTAGCAGCCATGCCAGGTGTTGTTTTGTTGGTTGTAGTAACGCGGAATAATGACTTAAAAACAGCGAGCGTTATGATGAGCCCGATGACAATTATGAGGATGGCTATAGGGATAAAGATTCTGCTGTTTTTCACTGTGACATATTACCACAATTTTGCAAGTCTTTGCTACTTATGCTTATTTTTTAGTAGTGTCCAAGATGTATGGTGGCTTGATAAAAACTCCATAAATAGTTATTGACATGAGCGCAATGAAGTGATATCATAAGCATATTCAATAGGAATAACGAGGGTTTCGGTGCATCTGCACGGGAACCCTTTTTTATTTCCTGGCGAGGTAGTAAAAACTCTAAAGGGAGATTATTCTCATGGCTGGAACAAAGACTGGTGGCAAAGCTGCTGCCTCAACTAACAAAACTAAGTACGGTTCTGATTTTTATGCAAAAATCGGTGCTATCGGTGGTAAAAAAGGTCACACTGGTGGCTTTGCAGCCAACCGTGATCTAGCCCGCATTGCTGGTGCTAAGGGTGGACGTGTTTCACGTCGCACCAAAAAGACTGTCTAATTTAGACTATCTTTATTAAAAAACCGTCTCGGTGGGAGGCGGTTTTTTTATGTGGCAATGGTCTTGCGGCGGTACGGGCGGCAAAAGCGAGAGTTGCTTACATGCCATGACGTGTGACAGTTAAAGCATTCATAAGTGTTTGGATCTTTTTGAGCACTGACGGTGCTGCAGGTGGGGCAGGTAGCGCGCATGTGTAGCCAGTCGCGGTACGTGTCGAGGCAATCTTGGATGTGCTCGCCATCAATCTTGACGTTATATGTCTTGGCCAGCTTGCGTGCATGCTGCCATGCGGCAACTTCAAGCTGCATGAGTTCGAAGTCGCTGAAATAATTCTTGTGCTTTAAAATACCGTGAGACACTTCATGCAAAAGCGACCACTGTGCAATTTCTGGCTGGGTTGAACCGGGTGCATACGTTACGCTTTGGTCTTTGGGAGACCAGAAAAAGCTGGACCCTCGGGTAAAGGCAATAAAAGGATAGTCTGCCGACAACTTATTAATCAGCTCCTGCATCGCTAGGATGCCTTTTTAGCCAGACGCTTCATCTCGTCTTTCATAAGCTGGTAACAGCCATAAATCACGGCTTGCTCTGGGTTCTTGGCACCCACAATCTTGGGTGCTTTAACAAGGGTTGATTCAAATTTTTTTATCTCTTCATGCAACGGCTTTTTGAATTTAGCAAAATGGCTGCCTACACCACCGCCTATGATAACAATATCAGGTTGATATGCAGCGCATACGTCAATAAGGCCAATAGCTATATCACGGCTGATAAGTTTCCAAATATGTGGATCAGTTATTTCACTCGCCAGTTTTCCAAATCGTTTTACAATGGCTTTGCCGCTGGCTAAAGATTCCCATGTGACCATTTTGCCATCACGTTCATGGAGCATCCAACCCACTTCGGCGTCGCTCAGGTCTTGGTCGAGTGACCCACGTATTACTAATGCACCACCTATCCCCGTGCTAATAGTTAGGTATAGAACTTTATGCGGTACAGGCTTTAATAAACGGGCTTCGCTGAGGCCAGCAAGCTTGGCATCATTCTCAAGCAAGACGGGGCAGTTGGCTATGGCTTTAACGGTGGAAATGAGTGGGGTGTGCGTCCATTTGAGGTTGCCAAATGCAACAACCTCGCCTTTATCCTGGTCCACTTTGCCGGGGCCTGCTACAGCGGCCATTGTCCACGGCTTTGTTGTAATTCTCGCAATATTATTGACCAGTTCTTTTTTGAATTCACTATAATCTTTAGGTGTGGGGAACTTGAGCGTCTCTTGTAAGTCGCCGTCTTTTGTAAAGCGCGCCAACAAAGTCTTTGTTCCCCCAATATCAATTCCTAGATACATACGTTCATTTTAACATAACCTTCTGGGTTGCGAACAGAGACGTAACAGAGTATAATTAACTGCAAGTCTGATTGGAATAATGTGCTACGGTGCACCACAGAAAATAAGGAGGCATATTTATATGTCTAAAAGTACTATTACAATGGATGAGTTGCTCGCCGGAAGCGAGATTGCTCAACTAAAAACCGGAGACGTTGTCGAAGGAACTGTTACGAACGTTCGCAAGCACGAGGTCTGGATTGACCTTGGAGCCAGTGGGGTTGGTGTTATTATGCGCCGCGAAATTCCTTTTGGCCAAGCTTTAGAAGATGGCGGTAAGGTTACGGTGAGCGTTGTTGATCCAGAGCTTGACGAAGGCTACGCACTACTCAGCATGAAGCGTGCAGCTAAAGATCGTGGTTGGGATGAACTCCAGCGCGTGTTTGATGACCAAGAAATTATCGATATTATTGCCTACGACGCCAACCGTGGTGGTTTGTTAGTGGAGCTTGAAGGCATCCGTGGCTTCTTGCCAGTAAGCCAGCTTGCTGCCGACCATTACCCACGCGTATCGGGCGCTGATAAGGATGAAATTTTACAGAAGCTTAATGCTCTTGTGAATATTCCACTCCGTGTCCGCATTCTTGATGCTAACCGCAAAGAAAACAAGTTGATCTTCTCTGAAAAAGAAGCTGTTAAGGACGACATGCAGTCTCGCTTAACCGAACTCAAGGTTGGTGACGAAATCGAAGGTGTTGTTACGGGTGTTATCGACTTTGGTGCATTCGTGAACGTAAAGGGCATTGAAGGCCTGATTCACATCTCTGAAATTTCCTGGGAACGTGTTGAAGACCCTCGTGACTACGTAAAGACTGGCGAGAATGTTACCGCAAAAATTATTGCTATCGACAAAGATCGTCTCAGTCTCAGCCTCAAGCAGATGAGTGACGACCCGTGGATTAATGAAGTCAAAGCCTTCAAAAAAGATGACGTTGTTGAAGGCAAGATCACTCGCATTACGCCGTTTGGTGCCTTTGTTCAGCTGAGCCCAGCCGTTGAAGCACTGGTGCATGTCAGTGAAATGGGTGGTGAAGCAGATGCTGCAGACCCAACCGAAATCTTTAAACTCAACGAAAAGAAAGAGTTTAAGATTCTTGATATTGATACCGAAGCACGCAAAATCGCTTTAAGTCTTAAGAAATAACGAAAGGAACCACCGATATGCTGGACATTGCATTGTCAGAATCTCCAGTCCGCAGTCACCGTATGTTAAATACGGCTCCTTTGCGGGCTTCGCTTCTTCCGCGCACTGCCCAAGCATCTCGGCGGTTCTTCCAATCCCGAAGGAATAGCAAAACTAACCCTTCCGTCGGTTGCAAGTTTGTAAAGAAAGTTGGGGCGTAGGATGGCTACTACAATTGAAGTCGAAGACATGATTACTGTGGGCGCTCTTGCGGAGCGACTCAGTTTACCAGTAACCCAAGTCATTATGGTTCTCATGAAGAACGGAGTCCTAGCAACCGTTAATGAAAAGATTGATTTTGACACCGCTCAGATCATTACGGGTGAATTAGGCCTTGAGGATATTGAGCTGGTAAGAAAAGCTGCGGCCGAAGAAGCACCGGTTCGCCAAAAGTTTGTTTCTACCGATCCAAACGCCGAAGCTCGCCCGCCAGTTGTGGCGGTTATGGGTCACGTTGACCATGGTAAAACAAGTCTGCTTGACGCTATCCGTAGCGCCAACGTTGTTAAGGGCGAAGCGGGCGGTATTACGCAGCACATTAGTGCCTACAAGATTGTGCACGGCGACCGGGGCATTACGTTCCTTGATACTCCAGGCCACGAAGCCTTTGCCGCCCTGCGTGAGCACGGTGCGATGCTAACAGACTTGGTTATTATTGTGGTGGCTGCCGATGACGGCATCAAGCCGCAAACACTTGAGGCTATCCGTTTTGCCCGTAAAGCTGGCGTAAAGATGCTGGTCGCAATTACTAAAATCGACAAGCCCGCCAGCGATATAAACCGCATCAAGCAGCAATTAAGTGAAGCAGAACTGATGCCCGAAGAATGGGGCGGCGACACAGTTATTTTGGGTGTTTCTGCCAAAACTGGCGAGGGACTCAAAGAACTATTAGACATGGTGCTATTGATTGCCGATGTCGAAGAACTCAAGGCTGTTTTTAAACAACCAGCTACCGGCCTTATTATTGAATCGCACATGGAAACCGGCCGTGGCGCTGTGGCCGAAGCTTTGGTCGAACAGGGCACACTTCGCCCAGGCGACTTTGTCGTTGCCGGTGGAACCTACGCCAAGGTGCGCAATCTCGAATCTACGACTGGTGGCGTGCTTAAAGAAGCCACGCCGTCGACTCCTGTGGTTATTACTGGCTTTAAAGCGTTGCCAGAGTTTGGGGACGCCTTTGAAGTTGTTAAGACCGAAAAAGAAGCCCGTGCTGTCGCTAGTGGCGAAGGCCAGTCACGCAAGAGTGGCGCCGGAACGCTAGAAATGAGCAGTAACGAACTTATACGGCTTATAAACCGCTCTAACCAGCTCCAAGAACTTAACATTATTGTAAAGGCCGACGTACAGGGCTCTTTGACATCTGTTGTGGATAGCCTAAAAACGCTTGATAATGCCGAAGTTGCCGTACGGATTGTGGGTAGCGGCGTGGGTGCAATTACCGAAAATGACATGCATATGGCGCACACCTCAAAAGCCATTATTTATGGCTTTGATGTCACGCTTCCTACCAACGTTAAGCAACTGGCCTCTCGCGATAAAGTTAGCGTGCGGATGTATAAAGTTATTTACGAACTTATTGACGATGTGAAGGCCGAGCTCACCAGTATGTTGGCTCCAGAAGTTATCGAAACTCCACTTGGACGCTTGGTAGTAAAAGGCATCTTTAAGACCACGAAAACAGAAGTTATTTGTGGCGGCGAAGTGACTAAAGGCAAGCTTGTTGCTCCTGCCTTGGCCCGTGTCATGCGTGCTAAAGAAGAGTTGGCTGAAGTTGAGGTCAAGATGCTTAAGCGCGGTCCGGTTGAGGCTAAAGAAGTCCAAGAAGGCGAAATGTGCGGCATGACTTTCGTCAGTAAAGCTCGTGTTGATATTGCAGAAGGTGACCATATTGAATTCTTTACACGTGAATTAAAAACAAGAAGCCTGTAGAATAAAAGGGAAAGGTTTACGCATGTTTAAACTTGATAACGATTTCCTCACTTCGCTCGGTCTCGGTGGTCTGCCGGTAGACGAAAAAAACAAACTCCTTCAGATGATATATGAGCGTTTGGAGATGAATGTGGGAATGCGTTTGGCTGAAAAGATGACCGACCAACAGCTCGATGAGTTTGAGAGCTTCATAGACCAAAATGACGAAGCTGGTGCATTAAAATGGCTGGAAACTAACTTCCCGAATTATAAAGACGTCGTTGCCGAAGAACTCGAAAAGCTTAGAAATGAAGTAACACAGGTTGCACCACAGATTCTTGCAGCACAAGGTGGTGCCGCCCCAGAACCTGCAATTATGCATGATCCATTAATGCCCGGCGTTCCGCAACCGATGCAGATGCCCGCCAGTAGCCCTGTGCAGCAACAGCCAAGCTATGCGCCGCAGCCTGCACCACAGACGCCTTTATATGACCAGCCAATGCAGCACATGCAGCCGCCGGCTCCTACGCCGATGCAGCAGCCGCAAGGCTTTACTACACAGCAGCCTGCACCGATGTCGCAGCCTACACCGCAGTTTGCGCCGGCACAACCAGCGCAGCCAACCATCACGCCTTACGATATGCCAACATTTGGTGCGCCAGTTGATCCTGAGCCTTCACAACCAGTTGAGCAACCAGCAGCTCATACTATTGAACCTGCATATCCACTCGACCAGCCAGCGGCTCAGCCAGCTCAGGCTCCGACGCAAGATTTTAGTGCACCAGCACCAGTAATGCAGCCAGCACCAGGTTTTATGCCTCCAGCACCTGGCTTTGCGCAACCGCACCAGCCAGTGCAGCCACAGCAATTCACACCACCGCCAAGCTTTACACCAGGTCAGTAATTTTAAAGGATAACTATGAGTGAGCTATTTGATACTGGCCAGGAACTTGCAGATATAGCGTTGCAGATTCGTAACGGGCAGCCAGTATGGTTACCACGCTATTCTGAGTCAAGCATTGGTAGCGTTATAGACTTATTTTCGAACGGAAAATTGCAAGGTTTTGTCCATATGGATGACCAAGGTGCGGATGCATATATGTATGTACCAAGTAAAAGCGAAGTGGGCGAAATGACTGCAACACGAATAAATAGCGAACCAATGGATTATTTTGCTGCCAGCCACTTATTGCAGCAATCCGTATCGTCGAACCCTTTATAGGTTTTTGCCGTAGCCAGCTAGAAAATCTTTTGCTGACATCTCTTTTTTCCCCGCGGGTTTCAAAAGCTGAATTTCGATGATTTCTGTTTGATCTCCCCCGCATTGAATGCTAATACTATCTTTACCATTCCCCACGACGGTACCCGCTTTCAACGGAACGCGATTGTCTAAAGATTCACTATCATAGATTGGTCCACCTAGTATTCTTGCACCTGTTATAATTACATCTTTTTTTGCAATTATTACAGTGCTTTTTGGCCATCCTGCAAATGCACGTATTTCTCGTTCATATTGGATAGCAGTTTTAGTCCAGTCGATCCGTCCATCATCTTTAACTATCATCTTGTCATATGTTGCTTTCGAATCGTCTTGCGGCTTTGCTACAACGCTTCCATCTAAAATGCAAGGTAGTAGTTCTACGACCATTTTGCCACCGATTTCTAGCAGACGATCGGCTAGCTCTTGCTTAGTTTCATTGCCGTTTAGTTCAATCACGGTCTGGCCGAACACGGGGCCTGCATCCATGGCTTTAACGAGTTGCATAACTGAAACACCTGTAACTGTAGAGCCGTCTAATATAACGCTTTCAATAGGTGTTGGACCGCGGTGTAGCGGCAACAAAGAAGGGTGAATATTAACAATGCCTTTTGGAAAAATATCGATAATACTTTGCGGAACAATGCGGCCGTAGGCAACCAGTACAGCTACTTCGGTATTTAAACTTTTTAGCTGGTCAATAATGTCGGCTGGTTTTTCGGGCAACAGCACTGGGATGTTATGTGCATCTGCCACTGCCTTAATTTCTAGCTCGCGCGCATTTCGTGAAGTGCCACGCTCGTAGTTTGAAACAACTGCTACAACTTCGTGTCCGGCGGCAATCAACGCCTGCAGGGTGGGGGCTGTCGTAGTAACGCCAGTGGCGAGCCGTTCATTCCCAAAAAATACTATGCGGCCCATAGGTGCACCGTCGCCTTTTCGTATTCAACAGGCAGTAATTTACCATCTTTTTCCAGGTGAAAAAATGCTTCTTTTTGGCCTTTAATATGGTCGACAAAAAGTATGCCGTTAGTGTGATCAATCTCGTGTTGTAGCACGCGGGCCAAGAAGCCTTCTGCGGTAATACGGATTTCTTTGCCTTGTTTATTGAGCGCTTTGACCCGCACTTTATTAAAGCGTTTTACCTTGCCATAGATGTCTTTGACGCTCAGGCAGCCTTCAAAATCTTCCTCTTCTTTGCCTTCGTATTTGGTAATTTCGGGGTTAAGCAAGGTCAAGAAACTACGGTCTTTCTTGTCATCAAAATTATTACGGATTACGACTGCGCGCAGAGGGATATCAATCTGAATAGCGGCCAAAGCTACGCCAACTTCGTGCTCGCGGGAATCTTCCCAGTCCAATGTGGCGGCTTCCATATCGGAAATCAGCCGAGCAACTTCCGGCGAAATCAAACCAACTTTTTTAGAGCGCTGCCGCAGGTGGTCGTTGGGCAGGGTGATAATATCGTCTTTAGATGCCATTAACAGACAGTATACAGTAAACAGTTGACAGTTTACAGAGGTAGAAATAGCTAGAAGAGTTTGAATACTACTAATATTGTATAAATATGTTAGAATATACATTAAATGACTGATTCTGCTAAAAACTATGAGACTCTTAGTCTAACCGCGCCTAGTAACTTGGTGCGTACGGTTGAAGCTGTCTGTACGGTTGCCGGTGTATCAAAGGATCAATTTATTCTAGAGTGCCTTAAAGATGGTGTTCTAGCTATGGTTCAAGACCCAGATTATCAACAAAAAAGGGCTCGGATTGCTCACCACCAGCATATTGAGCAATACGCTCCAGTAGATGAAGCAGCGGCAGAACGTGTTCGCAGTATTGATGTGAGTAGGGAGTCTCCTTGGTTCAAAGCTCTCCAGAAAGAGCGCATACGACAACAAAGTCTTACTGACGAGAGTATGTAATAAAACGCTGTATTTTAAAGAAGATTAGCGGGGTCGAGGTCGTAGGTCCAGTTGCCATTCGGAAGCGCTTTGAGCGCTTTTAGCAACTCTTTGCGATCTTTGGCTTTTAACACCAGTTGCCAGTGGTACATATCGTGGCTATGTTCGTAAAAGCTGGGGGCGGGGTCACTCAAATTTACTTTGAGCTTGGTGGTTTGGAGCACGCGGTGTAGGGCGGTAATGGCTTTTTCGGCACTTTCAGGGCTTTTGCGCGACGCGCTTATCTTAAGCAAATAACAAAACGGCGGGAACAAAAACGCCTGACGCTCAATCAGCTCGGTGTTATAAAACGTGTTCCAATCTTTATGAATAGCCGCTTGCAGGACGGCATTATCGGGAATGTAACTTTGGATCACCACGCGGCCAGCACCACTTTTTAATACATGACCACGGCCAACGCGGCCAAAGACTTGATGTAGCAGCTGATAGGTGCGTTCACTGGCAGTAAAGTCGGGCATATACAGGCTTGTGTCGGCCGCAACCACCGCAACAAGCCCGAGTTTTGGCAGATCCAAACCTTTGCCAAGCATCTGCGTCCCTACAAGAATATCTATGTTGCCAGCCTGAATATTATCAAAATGTTTGTCGAGCCGCTCGGCAATACCTAGGTCGGTGTCAAAGCGCTGGAGCCGGGCATGCGGGAAAAACCCTTGCAATGTCTCAACCAAAGCTTTGGTACCCATGGTGCGGTACTGAAGCTCCGTACTGGCGCAGACGGGGCAGCTGAGCGGTGCCTGTGTCTGATAGCCGCAGGTATGACAACGCAAGTGATGCCCATCGCCATGGTAGGTAAGCGGCAGGTCGCAGCGTGGACACAGCGCCTGCCAGCCGCAGTTTTGGCACAGCACCAACCGGGCAGTGCCACGGCGGTTTAAATACACCAAGGTCTGCTCCTTATTATGAAGCGCTGTTTCTATAGCTTTTAAAAGTGTGTCTGACAAAAATGGATGACGGCTAAAATGGGACTTGTCGCTGAGGTTCACGACTTCAGTTTTAACGTCCGCGGACAGGCCTTTGGCGGATTCGGTTAAGCGAATAATGGGCATACCGGTTTGTTCGGCCAAGTAGTATTCCGCAACAGGTGGAGTAGCGCTGCCATAAATTATCTCAGCATTATGTAGTCGGCTGAGTGCCGCGGCGGCACGGATAGTTTGGTAGCGCGGCGCTTGTTCTTGTTTGTAGGCGGGCTCATGGAACTCGTCCACCACAATTAAACCAATATTATTAAGTGGACTAAACAAGGCGGAGCGCGGGCCGATAATAATAAGCGGGTCTTTTGAGGCAGCTATCTTGAGCCAATATTCTCGCCGGTTTTTAGACGAAAGGTTGGAGTGCATGATAATAACTTTGTCGTTAAATTGCTCCGAAAATGTTTGCGCAAGTTGCGGCGTGAGGCCAATTTCTGGCGTTAAAATGAGCACTGATTGACCACTATTTACTGCCGTTTTTGCTCGCTCAATATATATACGCGTTTTGCCGCTGCCCGTCTCGCCGTGTAACAAAAAATGATGTGTTATGTTAGACGTAATTTGTTTGAGTGCTTTTGTTTGGCCGACTGTTAAAGCAGGGAGTTTTGCCGGTTCATTAATTTTGGTAGATTTTTGCATCTTTGTTGCAGTAACATCTCTCATTTTGGCTGTTTTTTCTAAAGTCTCGGCTTTTTTAGTCAATAAACTGCTCGGCAAAAATAGTTGGGTAATGGCACCACTACCGCCAGGATAGTAGCTTTGGAGCCAGGTAAACAAGCGCATATTTTGGTTCGGCAAAACTACGTTTTGCAAACGGCGTATAACCAGTTTGCAAACAAACTTTGGCTTGGTCACTTTGGCAACCACAAAGCCTAAAACTTCAGCACGACCAAGTGGCACAATCACGACCATTCCAAGATCTAATTCAATATCTGAAGCGTAAGTAAGCGGCTCCATTTTCTGGTAGCGTGCACTGGCCACAAAAACTTCATAGAAAAACATAGTGCATTAAGTATAGCAAGGTGATCTAACTTTGCTGCCCGTAGGCACTGCCTACCACAAGACGCACTCTACGGGTCGCTGTAGGCGAGCCCGTGGCGTTTGGCTGGCCGAGGCGGCCACAGTCTTGTTTGTAGGCAGTGCCTATGGGCAGCACGGACCCTAACCTAAAAATGTATTTCCCTCATGCTTGCATGCACGAATGTTGTGGTTTATATTGCATACCCAAGCAGTCGGCGTTATACTGGGTGTTGTCAGGAAAACAATAAGAGGTGAGTAACTATGTTAGACGTTTTTATTACATCACGGGTTCGACGTAAGATCATAGTTATCTATGCAAAATATCCAGACTTCAAGACGCACGTTCGCGGTCTTGCCAAGCTCATCAAAGAAGATGCAGGCAACATCCAGCGCGAACTCAAACGCCTTGAAAAAGTTGGTTTTTTGATTAGCGAAAAGCAAGCTAATACGAAAATTTATCACACAAATAAGCACTTCCCAATTTTCAAAGAACTTCAAAGTATCGTATTAAAAAGCCAGCGGACCACTCAGAAGAAAAACCAATTATAACGCAGGGGTTGCCAAATCATCCCTGTTAAGGTAGAATAGAATTTATGATTTCAGTTACACGTAAAGACAGCAAAGAACCAATCGAAAACCTACTTCGCCGTTTTGGCCGTAAGGTACAAAGCGCTGGCGTCATCATGACCGTCAAGAACCAGCAGTATTTTGAAAAGCCTTTGAGCAAGCGCGAACGCCGTATCAAGGCTATTATTCGCCGCGAACGCAAGGCTATTAAGGTTAAAAACCTTAAAATGGGCAAAAAATAATCCGTAAAAGGATTATTTGTAAAAAGGGGCCTATGACGGGCCTCTTTTTATGCCAGGGCAAAATAAATTTCGGTAATTATTAACTTCTTTGGTACACTTTAGTCGTATGACAATAAAAGAACAGATAGAAGCAGATTTAAAAACCGCCATGCTAGCAGGCGATAAAGTTCTAACCACCACACTGCGTGGGCTTAAAAGTGCAATTTTGAACGTGGAAGTTGCTGAGAATAAGCGCGATACAGGGCTAAGTGACGAAGTTGTAACAGGGATATTAGGCAAAGAAGCTAAGAAGCGTCAGGAAAGTGCTGATATGTACATACAGGGCAACAGCCCTGAAAAAGCTGCGGCCGAAAACTTAGAAAAACAAGTGATCGAAAAATATTTACCACAGCAAATGGATGACGAAGCTCTGAAGAACTTGGTTGAAGCTGCGGTCACGGAAACAGGTGCGGCAACCATGCAGGACATGGGCAAAGTTATTGGACTAGTCAAACAGCGAGCGGGCGCAAAAGCCGACGGTGGGCGCATTGCATTGATGGTTAAGGAGCGTTTAAGCGCATGATAGTTTTTATGGGAGTTGCGGGCAGCGGTAAAAGTGTCCAGGGCAAAATTTTGGCTGATCATTTGGCGCTTCCATGGCTCTCGACTGGTGAGTTTTTACGCATGTTGATTGCCGGTGATAGACGCAGGGACATGATAAGCGGCAAGCTGCTGGAAGATAAAGAAATTATTACACTCGTTCAAAAGATATTTACGATGATTAACAGCCATGAAGAGTTTATTCTTGATGGTTTTCCGCGCACGACAGCCCAGGCTGACTGGCTTTTGAATCAAGTTAAACATGGGCAACTGCACATTACTGGTGTTGTGCACCTTACGGCCGACGAAGATACGGTACTCAAGCGCTTGCTTGGACGTGGCCGCCAAGACGATACCGAAGCTGCTATCCGCGAACGCTTTGAAGAATATGAAGCTCAAATAAAGCCTATTTTGGAGCATTTTAAAGCTGCCAAAATTCCTGTCCATGACATTGACGCCGATCAACCAGCCACAGATGTACAGGCAGGCATCCGTACAGCTTTAGGCGAAAAATAATAATGTATACGAAGGTTAAAACAGCAGAAGAAATCGAAAGCATGCGCATAGCGGGCAAAATGCTGGCAAAAGTGCTTCAGTATGTTAAAAACCGCGCCGTAAAAGGCATGAGCACCCAGGACTTGGCTGACCGCGCAGCAGCTGAGCTGAAGACCTTAGGCGGTGCACCATCATTTTTAGGCTACCAAGGATTCCCTGATGTTTTGTGCGTTTCTGTGAATGATGAAGTGGTCCATGGCATCCCCAGTAAACTCAAAATCCTGGAAGACGGCGACATAGTGAGTATTGATTTTGGTGTTACATACAAGAGCATGGTTACGGATGCAGCGCTAAGTTTTATAGTTGGTGAGGCCGATCCAAAAGCCCAAAAACTATTGAACCAAACCGAGCGAGCCTTAATGAGTGGTATTGATGTGCTTAAGGCCGGCGTGCGCGTTGGCGACATTGCGTCTGCTGTTCAAAAAGTCTTGGATGCGGGCGGGTACGGCATTGTCCGTGACTTAGTGGGACACGGCGTTGGGCATCATATACACGAGGATCCAAACATCCCAAATTATGGGCACGCTGGGACTGGCGATGTGTTAAAAGCGGGCATGACAATTGCGATTGAACCTATGGCAACGTTGGGTGATTATCACGTAAGTCAAGACGATGATGGCTGGACAATTCGCACCCGTGACCATAGTTTAGCGGCACATTTTGAACACACCATCTTAATAACTGAAAAAGGCTACGAAATTTTAACCCAAGTTTAATTGGGCTATGGTATGGGCTCCTAGCATGCCATACCAAAGCCCTCGTCCGCCAGCCTCAACAAAATCACACCATCGTGTCACGTAGAGATTTAGTCTCGCGTTGGGCGGCTATGGCTCAGCTATGCAGCGGGAACTAAAACACTCTAAGTGAAACCGGGAAATTATCTGCAGAGACCAGGCTAAATGTATAGAGGCTCTGCAGTAATTTCACCGCGCGTGAACGGTTCCTGGTGCATAGCTGAGCCATAGCCGCCTTTTATTTATTAGTAAAAAGATGATGAATTTGAAAAAAAGGGACCATAAGAGTTATACTGGCACGTATATGCGATCTCCCGAATTCCCGCACTTCGTCGGTATAGACATAGGCACCAGTACCGTACGGTGCGTAATTGGAATGTTTGATAGCCCCGAGGCTACGGCGCCATCTTTAATTGGCTACGGCTCAGCCATTAATAGGGGTATGCGCAAAGGTGTGGTTTCGCACATTGATGATGTTGCGCAGGCAGTAGCGGCTGCTATGAACGAAGCCGAACGTTTGAGCGGCATGCGTATCCAAAGTGCGACTGTTAACATCGGCGGGGCACACGTGGCCGGTGTAAATTCACGCGGTGTTATTGCTATCCCTGCTGCTAATCGTGAGATTACAATTGATGACAGAATGCGTGTCGAAGAAGCCGCTACCATCATTCAGCTGCCGCCAAACCGCGACATCATCCAAGTGTTTGCTAAGAACTATCGGCTTGATGGCCAAGATAATATCAAAGACCCCGTTGGGATGAACGGCGTACGGCTTGAAGTCGACACGCACATTATCACTGCCGCCACACCCAGCCTTAAAAGCCTGACAACAGCGCTAGATAAAGCTGGCATTCACGCAACGCATTACACTGTATCAAGCCTTGCTGCAGCTGAAGCCGTGCTGAGCCGTCAACAAAAAGAATCCGGCACGGTACTGATTGATATTGGTGCTGGTACGACCAGCTTGGTAGTGTTTGAAGATGGGGAAGTCCAGCATGTGGCTGTTCTACCTATTGGTGGAACGCACCTAACCAACGACCTAGCCATTGGACTCCGTACCGACCTCGATATTGCCGAAGCTGCTAAGCTGCAATTTGGCTCTGTCAAGACCTCGGCCAAGATCAATCGCCAGGTAAAAGTAAAACACGACGGAACTGAGCATATCTTTAACCAAAGCGACATTCATATGATCTTAGAAGCTCGCATAGAAGAACTACTAGAGTATGTCGACAAAGAACTGAAGAAGATTCAGAAGTCACGTAAGCTACCGGGTGGCGTTGTTATTGTCGGTGGCAGTGCAAAGCTGCCAGGGCTAGCCGAATTTACTCGTGAGACACTCCAATTGCCTGCTAGACTCGGCGTATTGCTGCCACTGGGGGGACTTGTGGACGCTATTGAAGATGAACCATATGTGACGGCTATAGGACTTATGTGGCTGGACATGTTGCTTGGACAAAGTTCTGACTCACATGCAACAGGGACGGATATGGCTACTAATCTCACGGCAGCCGCAACAAATGTATTCAAACGCTTCCGTAAAAAGCGTTAAACAGCACTGAAACAACTTTTTTAGATTTGCCTGGTTGATAGGAACCATTTGTTGCTCTATACTTACACTATTGAGTAACAGGAGTACACGATGCCACAGGTAACGCCCGATATAGAAACATTTGCCCGAATCCTTGTAGTAGGCGTCGGTGGTGCCGGTGGCGCAGCTATCAACCGGATGATGGAATCCGGCGTGGGTGGCGTTGATTTTATTGCTATTAACACCGATGCACAAGCACTGCATCACTCGCTGGCTCCAACCAAAATCCACATTGGCAACGACGCTACTCGTGGTCTTGGCGCTGGCGCTGAGCCACTCGTAGGCAAGAAAGCCGCCGAAGAATCCCGTGAGGATATTTCAAAGGCGCTCCAGGGTGCTGATATGATTTTTGTAACATTGGGCGCTGGTGGTGGCACAGGCTCAGGAGCAGGCCCCGTGGTGGCTGACATGGCCAAACAAACCGGTGCGTTGGTTGTGGGCTTTGCTACCAAGCCGTTTGCCTTTGAAGGCGTCAAACGCCGCCGCAATGCTGATATTGCCATTGAGAGCCTACGCAGATCTGTCGACACTCTCATTACTATCCCAAATGACCGCTTGCTGCAGACTATTGACCGTCACACGCCGCTGCTTGAAGCCTTTAAAGTTGCCGACGATGTTTTGCGCCAGGGTGTGCAGGGTATCTCCGACCTTATTACTGTCAATGGTCTCATTAACCTCGACTTCGCTGACGTTAAGACCGTTATGACCAATGCTGGCAGTGCACTCATGGGTATTGGCCGCGCCTCTGGCGAGAACCGTGCTATTGAAGCTGCTCAGCAGTCTATCGAGTCACCATTACTTGAGGTTTCAATCGACGGCGCCCGTGGCATTTTGTTTAACATCATCGGTGGCAATGACATGACCATGCATGAGATCAACACTGCAGCAGAAGCAATTACCGCCGCAGCTGACCCCGATGCTAACATCATCTTTGGTGCCACCATCAACCCGGATCTCCAAGGCGAAATGATTATTACCGTTGTAGCCACAGGCTTTGATGCAGCCTACTTCCAGGACCGCTCACAACAAGCAAATGGGGAAGCCTCTAGCCTTTCTGATGACAGCACCACAGGCGAAGATGCAGCCAAGGCTACAGACGAAGACGTTACCAATCTTGACATGGATATCGAGCGCCCAACCAATGAAGATATCGCCAAGGACTTTCACAAAGAAGAGCCCGGTCCTAGTATTTGGCACATGCCCGATGCCGATGAAGCCGAGAAGGAAGAGGAGCCTGTAAAGGAAAAAGAGTCTACCAGTTTCTTCGGTACGATGGATAGAAAAGAAGAAGAAGAACTTGAAAAGCCTTCATTTCTCCGCCGCTTAAAGCGCCATAAAGACGACGACAAAGACGCGAAATAACGCGAAGAAAAATCTCCGAAAGGGACTTTTTAAGTTACAAAAGATTGCAAATATCTTTTACAAACAGCATCTTACCTCTGTTAAAGTGCTTAAGCTGTGTGTAAATTCTACATTAGATTTTACTTGAAAAGCACTAGCGGTGGGGGTATCATCATTAGCACATACACCATATGTGGTTATAGGGGCCACCAGGGGTAGTACATTCAAACTAATAGTAAGTGAGGAAATATGAAGTGTAGTCAATGTGGATTTGAGGACTCAAAAGTCGTCGAATCGCGCGATGTGGCAGATGGCAAGGCAATCCGCCGTCGCCGTGAATGCATCTCATGTAGTCATAGATTTACTACCTATGAAAGAATCGAACGGCCCCAGCTAATTGTTGTTAAGAACGACGGCACACGGGAGTTGTTCGACCGCGAAAAGTTGCTGGCTGGACTGTACCGTGCCTGTCAAAAGACACCGGTTACCAGCGTGCAACTGGAGCAACTGGTTACGCGCATAGAGGATAAACTGTATGGCTGCGGTGAGACAGACATAGCAACCCAAGCCATCGGCAAGTACGCTATGGACGAACTTGCAGGACTCAACGAAGTAGCCTATGTGCGCTTTGCGAGCGTCTACCGCCGGTTCAAGGATATCGCCGGCTTTGAACGTGAGCTTTCAGTAGTAAGGGATCTGCGTGAAGAACCAGTCAACACTTAGAGGTTTTGCCTTCGCATAGGCAAAGCAGTTGACGGTTCCCCATTAGCTTTTGTATTATTAGGAAGCTAGAGGAGAGCCAAAAATAGCTATTCATTCCTAGAGACAATGAATAGCTACAGGACTCTAAGACAAAAATCATTAAAAATAACAAAATAAGTGAGGGTAGTTTTTATGGCACAAGCAACAGGCCTAGGGGTTCGACGCCTCTTTACAAAGCCAAAATCAAAAGCATATGACGCTTTTAAGTGGGTTGGTCGGGACTCTATAATTGTTAATCCTATGACTAAGCAGCCCGTCTTTGAGCAGCTCGATGTGAAGTTTCCAGAAGCATGGTCTATGAACGCAATTAACATTGTGGCCCAGAAGTATTTTACGGGTACGCCTGGTGATGAAGGCC
>JAYTSU010000024.1:0-6026 GCA_043745485.1 Candidatus Saccharimonadota bacterium | reverse complement strand
TAAGATATTGCCAATTGAGGCGGCAGTAATGCCCTTGCCGAGTCCGGAAAGCACACCACCTGTTACAAACACGAACTTAGTCGGTTTTTTTGCCACGCAATATATCCCTCTGCACTGCTTAACTTATATCCCAAGATTACCATGCAACTAACAGATGACGCAAATTTAGAATTTACAACTTTATGCCTTTAAGACTGTAAGCGCAGCGTCGAGTTGTGGGTCACGGACGGCTTTGATGCTTATGAGAAGGGAATATCCCCTCTCATCGCGACGAGAACCGGCAAAGCCGGATTGCTCGGGCTACTCTCCCCTAGCCCTTTAGCTGAGAGAGGGCGGCATCGAGCTGTGGGTCGCGGACGGCTTTGATGTCATCTTCGCTTATCTTAACCTCTGTGTCAGGCTTGATGCCTTCTTTGTCGATGTTCTTGCCTGCAGGCGTAAACCAACGTGCAATAGTGACCTTAAGCAAGCTTCCATCCTTGAGGTCAATTGGCTGCTGGACGCTGCCTTTGCCATAACTCTTAAGGCCCATGAGCGTTGCTGCTCCGTTGTCTTTGAGTGCACCTGCTGTAATTTCTGATGCGCTAGCACTTCCACCATCTATCAGCACTACCGTCTTAATACCGTTTAATGGTGCTGCCCCTTTTGATGGATAGGTTTGGATTATTCTGCCATCGCGGCGCTCAGTCAAAACTGTCTTATTTTTAAGCCACAAGCTTGAAACATTTACGGCTGATTCCAACAGGCCGCCCGGATCGCCCCGCAGATCAAGTACAACCCCAGTCACGTTCTTATCTTTAAAGTCATTAGCCGCAGTTTCTGCGAGCTTGGTAGTATCTTCGCCAAAACGGCTAATGGTTAAGATGCCAACTCCGTCTTTGATTGTACTTTTGACGCTTGGCACTTGGATTGCTTCACGAGTAACGCTAATCTCAAGCGGCGCGTTGTCTCGCACTACTGTTAACTTTACAACTGTTCCTGCCGCACCTCGGATAGCCTTTACTGCGTCGTTGATAGTAAAACCATTAGTACTTTTTCCATCCACGGCTGCAATCACGTCTCGTGGCTTTAAACCGGCTTTTTCGGCGGGATAGCCTGCGAGCGGCGCTATAATTTGAATACTGCCATTTGCGTCCTTGCCGAGCTCGGCACCGATGCCTTCAAACGTGCCGTCAAGCTGACCGTAAAAATCTTTGGCGTCTTTGGGGCTAAAATATTCGGTATATGGGTCGCCAGCAGCATTAGCAAGGCCTGTTTTCATGCCTTCTAGTAGCTTTGTTTCATCTAACTTCCCGTCAAAATTATCTTTAATTGACTGATAAATGACGTCCACGGTAGAATAATCGATCTTACTAGAAAGACCTTTGTTTTGCGATGTAACAGAGTAGCGCTTTAAGTGCAAACGGCCACCGCCTACCGCCCAACCGGCAGAAAAGATAATGAGCGCGCTTAAAAGCACCGGAACAACTCTTTTTATGGCAGGCATTACACTTTTTTTAGGCACACCCGTAGCATGTTTTAATTTCACAGACTGGATTCCTCTTATGTAGTAGCACTATTGTACCATGCGCTTGTGTAGGAATAAGTGAAAATAAGCTATTGATGTTTAAGTTTTTACTGAATAATTAGAAGTGGAAGAACTCAAGGTTAGAGGTAACTTTTATGTCCATCTCACTGTAATTACCTGGCCACATCCAGTTGTATTGGCTGACATGAATCCAGCCATCGCCGTATACTTCTTCTACCATTGCAACGTGACCAAGTGGTGCTACGGGCAAATAGACAATCATTGCACCATTTGGGTTGTTATCTACTGATGCAACTCCTGCAAGCGACCCAGACCATTGGTAGGCATTACCACGCCCTGAAAGGTTGGGTATAGTTGCGCCACGCTGCGTTGCCGCCCATGCGACATAATGTACACATTCTCGGGCGTAATATAAGCCCCATGGGTCGTATACCGACTCATCCAGCCCATAATCACAATATGGATATCCTGCTCCACAACGACCGCCATTAACGAGGTTACGGTAGACTATTGGACTTCCAACAGCACTAGTGCCATTATTGCCAGCTAATGCAGCAATTGCAGCCGCTTGTTGACGTCTGAGTTCACGAATTCGGGAATAATTGGACTTCATCTCAGCATCAAGTGACGACCGCTGATCTTGGTTGAGCCCAAGCAGTCTGTCCTGTTCAGACTTTTGTCCTGAGAGTTGGTTCTGAAGTATAACTTGTTGTTTAATAAGAGCGTCCAGTTGTGTTTGCTGCTCTTTAAGTTGTGACTTAAGCGCAGTGACCCTATCCAGTGTGTCAGTAATCTTGTTCTTGACGGTGTTACGATACTGTTGTTTGTCGAAATAGTCGCTCAAATCTTTACTAGTTGCAAGCATTTCTATGGTTGAGATGTCACCTTCTAGGTACATCTGCTTGATGTTCTCGCCGAGTACTTTTTTTTGCTGATCAAGTTCTGCCTGGGCTGCTACAATCTGATTTTGAAGATCAACGCTTTTGGCGGTGTTTTCATTAATTTGGTTCTGAAGACCATTTATTTGTACTTGTAAGCTGTCGATTGTTGCCTGCAGTCCATCTGCTTCAACTTGCAGCGCACCGCTTTGCTGTTGTTTGTCGGCGTTTTCTGCTTGTAGCTGGTTGATTTGTTCTTGATAAGTTAATGCGCGAGCCAGTGGGGTGCCAAGAGACGTACCAATAATAAGCATAATAATGGCAAATAAAGCTGTTTGCCGGGTGAAGTGTAGACTAAAATCAATTTTGGATTTTTGTTTTCGCATGTTTTTGTTGGTCCTGCGACCATTGAATAATAACACTGATGCTCCTAATTGGCAAGATGCTTATGGATAATCTTACCGGGCTTTATACTATATCACAGCCACTATATTATAACCTGAGAATACTGGTACGGTAAGCCCCTACTATCCTGCGTCATTCCACAGTGCTTTCGAAGCCTATCTCCTCGCAGTTTTATCCATCTACCTAAGGGCTCAGATAGCCTATCTCCTATGACTTTTATCACCCTTTCCTATTGCTCCCACAGCTTATATCCTAGGAGTTTCGCCCGAGTGATTTAGCCGCTGGGCTACAATTTGACGCTATTAAATCACTCAGGCGAAACTCCCACGCACATCAACTTCAGGATACAAACTTTCATATACCTTAAAAAGCTCAAGTGGGTGTTGTGGGAGGTTTTAGTACAGTGATTTAGGAGCGTACAACTGTCTCCAGCGGATAAATTATCTGTACTAAAACCTCCAAGGGAAAGGCTATGAGAGGTAATATCTAGAAATTAACTATTTGCCGTGTTTGATACGAAGGTAGCGCTGAGTGGCGACAAAGGATGAACCGACCCCGATTATAGTTCCCAGAAGTAGCTGGGCGCCAACAACATTCCAGAAGCGTGCGGCAAAATATGTACTGGCATAGGTAATATCTAGAAGCCCAAAGCTACTGGCATTAAGCGTGCTGCTCGCCACTGAAAATACCGCATTACACACGACAATCGAGATGACCGCCGAAGAAATTCCAATGAGAAAGCTTTCAACCAAAAACGGCCCGCGGATGTACCACTTACTCGCTCCTAGTAAGCGCATGATACTTAGCTCATCCCGTCGGTTAAATATAGCCATTTGAATTGTGTTAAAAATGATAAGTACCGAGATAAGAGCAAAAACGATGACGCCAACAATTCCAGCCTTACGTATAAAACTCGTTGCTTTTGCAATCTTGTCTATAGCTTCTTTACGGTCACCTGAGTATGAAGTAATGTCTGATTGAAGAGCTTTAACTGTTGGTTTCTCTAAATATGATTTGATTGATTCTATATGATCGGGGTCTAGAAGCTTAATCTGAAGGCTCGCAGGAAGCGGATTGTCTGTGGCATTAATGGCAAGGAGAAGATCCAGATTGTCTTTGTTAATCTGCATGTAGTTTTTAAGTGCCTGCTCTTTGGTAGTATACGTAACACCTTTAACGTTACTGGTTTTCTTGAGGTTAGTTATAAGATCATTACGTTGTTCTTCAGTGACAGTGTCTTTTAGGTATACAGAGATATCGATCTTGTCTCGAATTGTCTGGACCGTGTAACTAAAGGTGGCGTTTGCTATAACTGAAAATAAGACGATAGTAAGCGTAATAATCATAACCGCCATGGCAGCCGCGCTTAGCCAAGCATTTCTTACAAAATTGTTCGCTCCTCCAATGACAACTCGCCAAAATGTGGTCAATTTACGATTCATGCCTTGTAGGTTCCCCCGGAGTGGTCGCTGGTTACTTTGCCGCCTTCAATAGTGATGACACGGCGCTTTAACTTATTAACAATGTCTTGGTTATGAGTCGTGAGTAACACGGTTGTACCAAAACGATTAATTTTTTCGAGCACTCGAATTACGTCCCAGGCATGTTTTGGATCAAGGTTTCCTGTAGGCTCATCAGCAATAAGGATTTTTGGTTGACGAACAATGGCTCGGGCAATAGCAACGCGCTGGCGCTCTCCACCGCTGAGCTCCTGCGGCATGCTCTTTTCTTTGCCTTTGAGTCCAACAATATCGAGGACACGTGGCACTGTGTGGCGAATTTCTTTTGTTGATATACCAATAATCTCTAGTGCAAAAGCAACGTTTTCAAACACGGTTTTGTTGGGTAACAATTTAAAATCTTGGAACACAACACCTATACGACGGCGCAACCGCGGTACATCTCTGTCTTTCAGGTGTTCATAATCTATGCCACCAACTATTATCTTACCGCTTGTCGGCTTCTCTTCCCGGGTTAAAAGCTTAAGCAAGGTTGATTTACCGGCACCACTCGGCCCAACGATAATAACGAACTCTTTTGGTTCTATATGAAGTGAGATTCGCTCTAAGGCAGTCGAATCGCTTTTCTTGCTGTAACTCTTGCTGACACGGTCAAGTAATATCATCAGAATCTAGTATAGCAAACCGCTCACGCTCATAACACCTTTAAAAGCCGCGGAATGAAAGAAGGCGTTTTTGCAAACGTATATGCCTGAGTATAAGTAACACCGACATAAGCACTAAAATCCCGCCTATTACCGAGCTTATCAGGACTGCTGTTTGCTGGTTTAGACGGGCCCACCGTTTTAATGGAGCTAACGCAGTCTGGGGATTCTCGATGGTTAGTGTGGTGGCTTCGTTGGTTACAGACCCGTTTAACATCGTAATCTGCATTGCCACATGATGAGACCCATTGATCAATAGAGTTGTATCGATGCCAAAACTTTGTGCGGTTGGTATTTGCTTGCCATCGACTGCATAGATCACTTTTGAGATAGTTGCTGGCGCACGAGAAATCGTTTGGGTTGGTATAATTATTCCACTTACAGGACCGTCACTAGGGGGTGGGACTTTAGTCGCTCCAGCAATATCTATAGCACTCGTAGACAGCGTGTCTGACTGACAGTTGCTGCCATCTCCTGCTGGCACACAATCAGTCTTAATAAGCAACAAACGGTCAATCTTGACGCCAGGGTTAGTGCCTATCAGCGCGGCCGTGTTTGTAACTGATTTATCAAAATCATAGCGTACTTTTGAACTTAGATCGCCATCTTGAAACGACACCCAAGTCCACTGGCTTGGAGTTATGCTACTTCCCCCAACTTCGTAGCAGCGCTTGCCGTTTATCTCCAAACGATACTGACTATGTTCAGCGTCTGGTATCTGCATTCGTGTCCAAACATTGTATGTACCGCTCGTTGGTAATGTGGGAATTTTTACGGTTATTGAGCCGTACTGTGAGACATTATCGCAGGCCGCATATACCTGCTGCTTATTAGAAATTACCATCATCACACAGAGAATAGTTAAAAAAATCGCGCGTTTTTTCATGGTTATGCTAAGTATAACATCCATCTAGATATGTCGGGGTTCTATACATCTTACTTCAATAGTATTTCTCCTAGGACTTTTACCCCATTACTTATTGGCTCCCATAGCCTGTATCCTAGGACTTTAGCTCCTAGTGATTTAGCCGCTGGGCTACAATTTGACGCT
>JAYTSU010000023.1:0-23177 GCA_043745485.1 Candidatus Saccharimonadota bacterium | reverse complement strand
GTTTGTAATAGCGGCTTCTACTGCATTTGTACGGCTGATTCCGTTGTCCATATCCAGGGTAAAGTCCATCGGATACGATTGGTCTATAATAAGCATTGTGGCCGAATGTGTATCTACTTCATCAATAGTGACGGTAGGTTTCATATAATTTGCTGCCATTAAGCTAATGCCTGTGGCTGCTATAACTGGTATTCCCCAACGACGGCGGTGAGCTTTAAAATGAGAACCTTTAACATCTTTGATCTCATTCAAAACTATTGGATCAGCACCTTCAATACCTAGAGTTTTTGCCTCCGGGTGCCGTACATAATCAATACCCGAAGCTATCAAAGCTAAAGGCAAAACTGACATACCGATAACTGCGGCATGGTTTTTAGCTTCTTCCAAAGAGAGAGAGCTGATATGAGTAATCTGTTCAGATATCTGCTGTAATTGAGACATGACAGTATACTATCACATTATTGCTTAAATTGCAAGTGTATATGCTTATTTTAGGTTTTCTTGACTTCAAGCTCTGCAAGCGGCAAAGAGAAACCGAATGTGCTGCCTTTATTTTCTTGGCTTTCAAATATAATGCTGCCACCTTGGGCAATAACAACTTTCTGAGCCATAAATAACCCAAGTCCTGTGCCATCGGGACGCGCCTTTTTGGCGTTGCCTGCCCTAAAAAACTTTGTAAACAAGTGATGTTGCTCCTCTTTTGGTACCCCAAGTCCATCGTCTATAACTTTATACTCCACCGTTTGATCCTTAGCAGTAAGTTCTACGTGGATGTGCCCACCTGCAGGAGTGTAATAAATAGCATTGTCCATAAAGTTCATAATAACCTGGCGTGTTTTTGTCTCATCAAGGTTTAGCATAGGAAAATGTTCAGGTTTTTGAAAAATAAGTTCAAGCTTACGTGCTTTTGCGGACTCAATAAGTTGTTTCATTTCTGTTTCAACAACATCTGGGAGGTAAGTGGGCGCACGCTCAATGACAAACTTGCCTGTTTTAAGCCGCGATACATTCAGAAGATCTGCAATGAGATAGACCATGCGCTGACTACTGGCAAAAGCTTGCTCAAGCATTTCGCGTTGCTGGGTACTGATTTTGCCGACATCCCCTTCAAGCACCATGCTGACATACCCCTTTACAGAGGTGAGAGGCGTGCGTAGCTGATGCGAAGCCATGCTTATAAACTCATCTTTTGCTTCATCCAGAGCTTTAAGCTTCTCGTTCGACTGTTTTAATTTCTTTAGTACTACTTTATTTTCTTCAAAAAGTAGCTTGTTATCTATGGCAATACCAACTGCTTCGCCTATTCGGCCGAGATGTTCAATGTCTTCGACTTTTACTTCGTCAATGTGCTGGGTAATTCCAATACACAAAAGTCCTACAAGATCTTTACGCGCCAGGAGCTTTACGATACAGATTGACTGGCAATTAAACTTTTGCGTAAAGTGTATTATCTCTGGAGTTCTCTGTTTGAAAATAGTTTTTAGAATCATGTCTTCGGGCCCAACGGATACTAATTGACTCTGCATATCTGAATTTGCCCAAGTTGTCGAGATATGAGCAAGCAAACCTTTAAAATTATCATTAAGACCTTCAATCCTTGTAGTGGTCGTGAGAGCACTGAGCATCATTGGGGCATTTTTTTCGCCTCGACCACGATTGAATATGGCGCAAAACGGATAATTGGAGTTGCTGACAACTGCATCTGCAACACCTTTAATCAAATCGTTTATTGCTGTGCTAGATTCAAGCACAAGATTGTCGATGGTACGCAATAAAGATAAGGTTTGATTAGTATGTGCAAGCTCAACATTTTTACGATAGATTTCCTGAGCTATATGTTCACTTGCACTTACTACGCTCTCAACTCGGGCGTGTTGTGTATTAATTTTATTTTTTGGCTTCAATAAAGTCATGTATTACTGTCTTAGCGCAGCGAAGCAGGAATTTGTTCAGGAGTTAGCTGCTGGCTTAAGCGTCCCACCGCCTCTTTACATACCTCTACGGAGATTTGGCCAAACAACATCTTATATTGTTTGACTAGTTCATCGATAACGGGCATGGGGCTCTGGTTGATAACAACTTGTTTCGCAGGCCAGTCAATAACTAGACCCTTTACTGCTTGTGCACGCTCTACAGCTACCGGGCCAATAACAGACTCCTGTTGCTCAATAATCTTAACGACTAGTTGCGAGTATATGTCCATCTTTACTCTTGTGATTCAACTGTTTTATTGGAGCTAGTTAAGCGCTTCGTGTCTAACAATAATAGCCCAATCGTGAGAATAAGCATTGAAGTAGTGAAAAATACGTCCGCCCAATGGCCGTTATAGTACGTTTCACTTGTTGTTGTGAGCGTATACAGAAAATCGCCGAAGAACTGAAAAATGAAGCCTGCAAACAATACACGAAGTGCTGTCTTATACAACCCTCCCAAGAACCGTCTTGATAAGACATATAGTACAAAAACGAAAGTGAGTGATAAGGCAGTTGCAATCGGGTAATAAAAATCAAAGAAAGTCCGTAGCGTAAATTCTCCAGACGGAAGTACACCTTTGCGAGCAACGAGGACTAGTAGGACATATGAAATAGTGGCAGAAAATATACATGACGTTACTAATTTCAACCAACCAAGCTTATGTTTAAATCCATACTGTGCGCCTATTACCTTAGCCATGGCAATCGACCCTGCAAACCATAGAAGTTGCGCCATCATAAATATAAAATCAGCTGGTGACGGATAAGGGACCTCAGTTCTACCAAGTACATATATATAAATAAGCCAGCCAACTTCACCGAGGCCCCAAGCCAATACACCTAAGGTATAGAAAGTGACAGCCTTTCCTAAACGGCTCTTCATACCACCCCATGACTTAGCGACTGATAAGCCTATAAAAGAGCCAATTACAGGAATCAAAGCTTCTGGTATTTGCGTAATAGCCCCTGCAGTACTCCGTTTATCAAAGGGAATTACGGTGTTCAATACAATTTCATATCCAACCGTAACCGCATACACTAAAACAAGGAACCAAGATACTTTGTACTTCATAATATACAATCAATTTTAACCCTGTATAATGCTTACGTCAATTAGCTAGCGCTCTATGACAGCGGTAAAAATATGGTTAAAGCCATCACGTTGCATTTCGGGAGTTTCAAATCTCCAAATACTAACTTTTTTTGCGCCAACCTCATTAAAAGCATCACGTATATCATCTTCAGTGATATCAGCCGAGTTAATCCACTTGCGTCCAACTCTATAGCGCTTACAGCCACCTAAAAATGATGCCACCAGCAAACCTCCTGGCTGTACAATTTCAAACGCATTTTTAGTCATTTTTTTAAAAATTTTCTTACTTTTTGTAGCAGAATCTGCAACAAAAAAACTGCTGACTAATAATGCAGATTCTTTATAAGAGTGGTCGAATTTCCTTAAGTTCAGATGAGAATATGAAGCAATTTTGCGCCGTGTCTGATTTTCTCTACGAATGATGGCGCGCTTGGTAAACTTATGATCTTCATGTTGCAGAATTGTTTTTGTAAATAAATTCCAGTTATGCGCTTTTGGATCTTTCAAAACCCATTTTTCAATTTCTGCGAGATTTTCAGACATAAAATCAGCTACATGGATTTTTTTCGTATATCTTGATAAAGCTATCATATGGTGTACTGATGGGCCCGAACCAGCATCGATCATTATAGGAAAACACTTGAGCTTCAAGCTCCTGAGATGTTGCCTTAGAATAGGATCTAGCTCTCGAGACTGCCATGCGATGAGCGCGGCCTCATCTTGCATGACCGTTGTGTAATACGTTTTATTGTAAATAAATGGGATAAAACTAGCACGCGCAAAGTCTTCATCACGAGAGACATGTTCAACTTTCTGGGTAGTGTCTCCAGAATTCTTTTTATTGCTCGCTTTCAGCTTCAGCGAGTGCATGATGTTAATCGTTAAAGCGATGATATGTCACCTCAATGAATGATTTGGTATAAATCGCACCGACAACGAATGCTCCAGTTGCTATCACTTCGCCAGCAAAATGACTACCGGGCAGTATTCGATCGATTGCATCTATAACAGGGCCAGTAGTAATAGATTGGAGTGCAGCGTATGTAGCCGCAGAGGCGACAATAGCAAACCCAGTCATCAATCTCCGTTCATGCGATGGGCCAGACTGGGCTGTAGCTTTAACAGTATTTGGTGCGCCAAGCACACTTGCATTAGCCATCTGTGAAATAGTAGGCCCAATAGGTTTTACTTTTCGGCTTAAATGGTCGTACATCTTACTAAGTTGGTTACGACGGGCCACGGCCACTGCACCTCCGACAAGTAGCGAAGCTCCACCGACTAACGCCATCTGAGCAGGTCTACCGTCTACTAATTTGGTAAGTCCTCGTGCCGGGAAATCATCAAACCAGAAATAGCCTGTATACAGTGCAGCAAAACCAGTACTTTTGACTTTATGAACTAGCCCTCCGAGCCTGTTCGATTTATGTATTTGTGCATGCTTATTATGATCACGCATATCCTTAATGTGACCCTTCCACTCGTCTGCTATAAGATTATAAGCTTCTCGCGGAATAGAAGTTATTGGCGCTGAATCTATTTCTTTTAATTCAGCTTTAGTTGGTTCAATAATGAACTGGGTCATCTTTATATAATAACATTATTAACTCTAAAAGTCAATATATGGTAGCCTGTTTATTTTTGTAATTTTGTAATTTAGGTTAATTCTACCATAAATTGCATTGTTGGCTAGAGTACTCTACCATGAATATATGGCTAAAATTGCGATTATTGAAGATGACAGTGCAATCTCTCAGATGTATAGCATCAAGTTTGAGGCGGAGGGCTACCAGGTTGAATCGGCGGAAAACGGGCGCTTGGGTCTAGATTTGATTGAAAAGATGCAACCAGACATTGTGCTTTTAGACCTTATGATGCCGGAGATGAATGGTGATGAGGTATTGGTTGCGTTACGCAAAACTGATTGGGGCAAAGATATCAAGGTTATAATTCTTACCAACATGGGCGAACAAGAAGCTCCTGAAATCCTCAAGACCTTGAACGTGAGCGCATTTATTGTGAAGGCTGACATGACACCACGGCAGGTGGCTGAACTCGTTAAATCCAAGCTTGGTTAAAATTATGACTGTCGCGATAGTTGGTTACGCAACTGAGGGCATAGTGTCTGCTAGATATTGGCATGATCAGGGTCACGATATAACTGTTTGTGACCAAGATTCAGACTTGGATATACCAGCGGAATTCCACCAAAAAACAGGTGCAGGTTACATTGATGGACTTGATGTATTCGATATTGTTGTCCGATCTGCAGGCATTCACCCTCGTGTTCTACTTAAAAAAAATCCCGAAATAGAAAGCAAAATTACGACAAACGTCGAAGAGTTCATGCGTGTATGTCCGAGTCGTAACATAATCGGTGTGACGGGTACCAAAGGTAAAGGAACTACCAGCACACTTATTGCAAAGATGTTGCAAGCTGCTGGCAAAACAACGCACTTAGGTGGAAATATAGGCATAGCAGCATTAGAATTACTACCCGCAATAAAAGCTGACGATTGGGTCGTATTAGAACTTTCTAGCTTCCAATTGGAGGACTTTAAAGGCCCTGCACCGCATATTGCCGTGTGTCTTATGGTTGTACCCGAGCATCTAAACTGGCACGCATCTATGCAGGAATATATAACTGCCAAATCTCATTTGTTTGCGCCCCAGATGCCGAGTGATATCGCAATATATTACGGGCACAATGATATCTCAAAGACAATTGCAAGCGTTGGTCAAGGCCGCAAGATGCCATACTGCGCACAACCCGGAGCAGATGTTGTTGAGGACTTTGTAAAAATAGATGGAAAACAAATATGCCATGTCAGTGAACTAAAACTCCTCGGCAAGCACATTTGGCAGAATGTCTGTGCGGCAGTGACTGCTGCTTGGCAAGTAACCCAGGACATTGCGGCCATCAAATCGGTGTTAACTAGCTTTGGCGGCTTAGAGCACAGGATTGAATTTACGCGTGAGTTAGATAATGTTAGATATTATGATGATTCATTCGCGACTACTCCCGAAACTGCTATTGCTGCAATCGAGGCATTTGAGCAACCAAAAGTTTTAATTTTAGGTGGTTCAGACAAAGGCATTCCACTAGACCCAATTGCCGATGTAGTAGCTAAGAAAAATGTCCGTCATGTTATTGCAATTGGCGATACAGCGACCGTTATAGCCGAGCAACTGCGGGCACAAGGCTTTGAGAATATTACGCTTGGCCTTCAGTCAATGCCTGAAATAGTTCATGAAGCGCAACAACACGCACAATCAGGTGATGTTGTTTTACTTTCAACCGGATGTGCAAGTTTTGGGCTATTTCAAGATTACAAAGACCGTGGTAACCAGTTTAAGTCAGCTGTGCAAGCACTGCTTTAAGATGCGTAATAACTGGCTGTTCCGGCTGTAATACTATAGCCTTGCCAGCTACTAGACTATTGATGAGAACTTCGATCCAGTGATAGTGGGTACAGCCCAATACAATTATATCTGCGCCAGCTTCTAGCACTGTGTCAACATTAGTCTGTATTTCGCTAACTACTACATCATTCTGCTCTACCATCTGGGCCCATGCACTACAATCAGGCTCCAGTACGGTTATGCCTTTGGCATATTCATGCTTAAGCCATTCGTAGCGCTTACTCTTGAGCGTTGCGGGGGTTGCGAAAATTGCGACTATACCTGATGTGGTTTGCTCGGCCGCTGTTTTTACCATTGGCTCCATACCAACTAACGGCACCTTTATGACTTGGCGTAATTCCGCGATGATGTTTGTTGTAACGGTGTTGCAAGCAACAACAATAACCGTGCACTCTTCTTCAACCATCGCTTCTAAAATTGGAGTTACTAGGCTTAACAGCTGCTCAGGACTCTTTGTGCCGTACGGCAAGTTCTTCTTATCGTCTCGGTAAAGTACTTCCAAACCGGGCAGTGCCGAGCGTATTGCATTCGCGACAGACAGCCCACCGACGCCGGAGTCAAAAACACCTATTGTCATACTTTTATCTGTGACTGGGCTGCACGGATGACGTTGTCGAATAAGGCGCAGACCGTCAGTGGTCCAACCCCACCTTTTACGGGAGTAATTGTAAGGTCATCACGCTCATACACTTCTGGGGCCACGTCGCCCACAGTCTTACCATCTTCGCTAGCTACTCCTGCATCAACGACCACTGCTTTTTGCTTAATCATGTCGGGGAACAAGATTGCCGGGCTCCCGGCTGCAGTAATGATAATATCGGCCTCCAAAGTTTCCGCTTTAAGATCGGGCGTTGAACGGGTAACGACGGAAACGTTATAGCCATCGTGCGATAATATGCGCTCCAATGGAGCACCAACCAGTTTTCCGCGTCCAATGAGGAGGATATTCTTACCCTGCAGATCAACATTATATCCGGCCAAAAGCCACATAATAGCTAGCGGTGTTGCGGGGTCATATATGGCGTCCTTGCCTAATGCATCAACGTCTTTTATTGGAGACACAAGGTCAACGACAGCATCAGTGGTGCTGGGATCTTCTAGAGGCAGCTGGACAATTATGGCGTGCACACTAGCATCGTCGTTGAGGTTTTTTATAACTTTTGGTGCCTCAGCTTGGGATATGCGGTGTATTTCTACATCAACCGCTATGTCTGCACCGTATCGCTCTTTGAGGCGCATATAAACATTTATGACTGGGTTCTCAACCGTCACAATTATGGCCAGTTTTGGATATATTTTGTGATTTTGGCGGAGCGCACGCACTTGTGTAGCCTGCCGTTCTTTAACAAACTCCGCTATTTCTTTGCCATTAAGCATTTTCATATCTGTTGATTATACCTTTATTTCTTGGTTTTTTCACTACCACCGCCTCTTATAAACCTGTACAATAGGATTTAAACATAAGAGGTGTAATTTTTGATGATTCGTTCTCCCGAGGAGTTAACCAAGCCTATCAAGTCTGCGGTTAACCGCAAGGCGGTGGTATTTTCTCATATTCTGCTTGCTGTAACAGTTGCGGTACATACGTGGCTCGTCCCAGGAGTGCCCAACTTTCAACGCTATATTGCAGTAGGACTTTCAACTGTCTTTATCATGCTTGTCTTATTCAGATTTTTTGACTTTGCGAGCATCAATAGCAAACCCCGTTCGTATCTTGCCGCATATGCACTCGTTATTTTTGTCGGTATTGCATTTGTTAGTGACCCCGCTACACCTTACGCTCTTGGTGCTTTTATGATTGTCCTACTCCTTAATCTTTACTACGGCAGCAAAGGCGTTATTTTTGCCATTGCCTTCTTTACCGTTACTTCAATTGTTAAATACCTATTCCTAGAAAACACTTTAGGTCTAACCTACGTCGACAAATTAAATATTGTCGTCACACTGGCTGTTTTTATAGCTGTCAGCAGCCTTTTCATTAATATCCAAACAGTATTTGACTGGGATAGGGCCCGCCTCCGTGAAACTATAAAAGAATCTATAGTTGAACAAAAGCGTCTCCGTGCACTCATTAACAATATGACAGAAAGCGTCTTAGTGCTTGATAAGGAAGGAGTTATTCGTTTATATAATGCCGCAGCCCTTGCATTGTTTAATACTAATAATTCTTTGAGCGACAAGCCACTAGACGGCTTTGTGAAGCTTGAGGACGAAAAAGGCAGCATCATAACTACAGCTGACCTGTTGCCAAAAACGACAAAACCGATTGTTCGCGCCGATATTGTGCTCCGGTATAGCCAAGACGACACTGCATCGCTGAGCATTATATCCACGCCAATTCGCACAACTTTTGGACAAGAGCGTGACGAAGAAGGGTATGTTATTACGATGCGTGATATTACCCGCGAAAAATCTTTGGAAGAAGAACGTGATGAATTTATATCAGTTATTTCACACGAGCTTCGCACGCCAGTGACTGTTGCAGAAGCTGGTGTATCAAACGCCCTCCTGCTGGCAAAAAGAATGCCTGACAACGAAAAGATCACAAAGTCGCTACAGACTGCACACGACCAAGCGATATTCCTTGCTAACATGTTAAATGATTTGAGCACCTTTGCTCGTGCAGAAAAGGGTACGCTTGAAACCAACTTAGAAGAATTTGACCCACGAGAAATGCTCGATAATTTGCGTGACGATTACCGCTCGGCCATTACTGCTAAGGGCATGACTATCCAAACATCAACAGACCCATCTACGCCTCTGGTTATGGTAAGTAACCGTCTCTATATTCGAGAAATTCTCCAGAACTTTCTGACAAATGCCATTAAATATAGCGATAAAGGTATGATTACGCTGTCAGCACGAGCAAAAGATAATGGTATTCTGTTTAGTGTAGCCGATGAGGGTATAGGCATTTCTGTTAGCGACCAAAAGAAGATATTTGAGAAATTTTTTAGAACAGAAGATTATAGAACTCGGTCGACAAACGGTACCGGGCTTGGACTGTATATTGTTAAGAAATTGGCAAAGATTCTTGATGCCAGTTTTGTAGTTGAAAGCGAAGTTGGGAAAGGTTCAAGTTTTTCGGTCTACATTCCTGACAAGTCCAGTGTGCTTGCTGCTAAAAAAGCTGCAGCCCAAGCACCTGTTGCCACCACTCATCTTCCGACGGAACCAACTAATGTTTCAGAGCCAGCATCATCCTTGCCAAAACAGGGGTAATTTGCTAAAATTATGCCTTGTAGTTCCTAGTTTTATACCGAATGAGTAAATTAGGCCGGCCCAGCTGCTTATTCATTCGAGAGGAGAAGACTTGGTAAGAGTACCAGTAGTGCCGAGCAAACTTGTTTTGTCGGCGCTTCGGTACCCTTACCATTACATATCGAAGACGGGCCAGTAGCTCAGTTGGTTAGAGCGTCTGCCTCTTAAGCAGAATGTCGTGGGTTCAAATCCCACCTGGCCCTCCATAGAAAATCCCCAGTGCTTCGCAGTGAGGATTTTCTATGGCATGGTTTAGTGTGGGGCTTTCGTTCACGACATATCAAGAGAATGTCGTGGGTGAGACATGCCAGTGGCATGTCGGAAACGAATCTTCGCCGCAAGCTTGCTTGCATGGCAGAAGTTCGGGGTGAAATGAGCCAGTGGCTCATTGCAAGGCAACTTACTCTTCAAAACTAGTTTTGAAAGATGTAATTGCGAGGCAGCAGAATGTTGCCGCCAAAGGTGACCGAATCCCACCTGGCCCTCCAGTACGCTTATGCTTTAACTCCTCTGTAATTGAGAAGTTTTTGTTTGCTATAATATTCATATGAATAATGACCCAACAGTTACAAATTCCGACAAATACAAAGTAGTTTTTGAAAATGAAAAAGTTCGTGTTCTTGAATATATGGATAAGCCAGGCGACAAGACTACTCCTCACACTCACCCAGACAGCGTAATGATTACTCTAAGTGCTTTTACAAGAAAATTGCATTTTGATAACAAGGTGATGGACGTACAAAAAGAAAGCGGAGACGCAAGCTGGCTTCCTGCACAAACGCACGTTGGCGAAAACACTGGCTCTACCAACACTCACGTGATTTTTGTAGAACTCAAAGGCTAAGTTTTTAGAATATAAAATGAGTTGCGATAGACAAGACGATAAACCTCCTGATAGTATTCACAATCAAGACTTCATTAACTTAATAAAAGGAATCCACGATATGAATGCAATAAAAAGTTTATGGGCATCTGTGCAAGGAGACCCAGTTTTTATGAGGCGAGTAAATGGTTGGCTTACTATTTTCTGGTTAGTCACCCTGTATCTTTTAAGATGCATTGGCTCAGCAGTGTAACTTACGTATCGGCTCTATCGTTATGGGCATTAGTGTCAGGACATTGGTCTGCGTGGCAAGCTGCACGCGTTGAAGTCAATCAAGAAGTCGAATCAAAGAAACGAGACAAAGAGAATATACCCGAAGAAGTAGCTCAAAAAGTAGTAAAGAAACTTAAGCGTACAACGCCTAAAAATTAATTAGATGAAATTAACTGGTGGCTAAGGCAAAACCATATTTATCCTTATCGAAGATCTACTGACATAGATAATAATTTCTTGTTATCATTAGGTGATGAGTGAACACCCAATTGCTGAAAGAATTACCGATGCGCTGAAGAGTCATGATTATTGGCATGAGACATTTGAGCATGAGCCCGTACGAACAAGTGAAGATGCAGCTAGGATCCGACCCGACTACACATTAGAACAAGGAGCAAAGGCAATTATCTTGCGCGTTAAAGTACCTAGTGTTGGCAAGAAATTTGTCATGCTTGTAATGCCTGGCAATCAGAAATTTGACAGCGCTAAGATAAAGCTCCTCTTGCACTCTAACGATATACGGTTTGCAACAGAAGATGAGGTCGAAACACTAACTGACGGTGTAAAGCCGGGCGGAGTGCCACCATTTGGAAATCTTTTTGGTATCGAAGTGGTGTGTGACGTAAAGCTGTTTGAACATGAAAAGATAATCTTTAATGCAGGCCGTAATTATTCGATTGCTATGATGTCAGCTGATTATAAAAAACTTGTAGAACCATTAATTGCAGACATTAATGTTACACAATAAAGTAATTTCTAAACTGAGAATATTGGTATAACTATGAAGCATGATCGTCTCATTTTCATTACTCTAGCAGCTTTAGTAGTCGTTGGCTTATTTTTATTGCCTCATAAGACAATTAAAAAAACTACATCGGAGCTACCACTTTATGTAGCAATGGGCGACTCGGTTGCTGCTGGCCTTGGACTTGAGAGCGCAAGCGATTCGAGCGCATGTGGCAGAACAAACGAGTCATACCCTAGCCTCGCAGCGCCTATGCTTAACATGCAGCTAAAAAGCTATGCCTGTAGTGGTGCCACATTAATGAATGGTATTCTTGGAGTCCAAACAGTCAATAACTTTGCAGTCACGGCACAAATCGATAAAACTTTAGAGAGTAAAGCTCCGAAGTTAATAACACTCACTATTGGTGCAAACGATATAGGTTGGACAGATATTTTAGGCCGATGTATTACAGCTACATGTGGAACTGACAGTGACAGCTCGGAAGTAGAAACGAAGCTTATGAGCGTAAAAAAGAATTTACAAGAAGTCCTAAAAAAAATACATGATAGGTATCAGAAAACACAGCCGACACTGATGATAACTGGCTATTACCATGTTTTTCCTGACACTAATGACTGCTCAACAATACCGGGTATAGACCCTCAGGAACAAGAATGGTGGAACGCACAGGGAGATAAGCTTGATCTCACTATTGCGGATGCAACCAGTGGCTATAGTTTTGTAAACTTTGCCCCGATTAATTTTAGTGGCCATGATATGTGTAGCCAAACTACGTGGATACAGGGACTAGATGGGCGTGCGCCATTTCACCCAAATGATAAGGGTCAAAAAGTAATTGCCGAGACTATTACGCGTACCTACGAAGCGCTTAAAAAGTAATCTAGAAGAATGAGATAATTGCTGCGATACCTGCAACTGCCATGATTGCAGTAATAAACCACCCAACAGCTTTACTCCACGGCCCATTCACCCACTCGCCCATGATTTTTCTGTTGCTTGCAATAAGCATTATGAGAAGCAAAATAACAGGTGCAACGATGCCATTGAATACCGCTGAATAAATGAGTGCTTTAATAGGATCTAAGCCAACAAAATTCATGCCTAGTCCAACTAGCATAGACAATATAATGACACCATAAAAGGCTTGTGCCTGCTTGAGGTTCTTGCCAAGACCACCGCGCCACTTAAAGCTCTCCGAAAGCGCATAAGAGCTTGAGCCAGCCAGTACTGGGATAGCCAGCATACCGGTCCCAACGATGCCGATTGCAAATAAGTAATACGTGGCGTTGCCAGCAAACGGACGGAGTGCCTCAGCAGCTTGGGATGCAGTCGTGATGTTGGTTATACCGTGGCCAAATAACACGGCGCCACAGGCAGCAATAATAAAGAACATAACGAGGTTAGATAAGAACATTCCGGACCACACATCCGTTCTCATGTCATGTACTTCTTTTTTTGTTGCTCCTTGTCGGAGGGCCATTGTAGTACGGCCAAGTGCTATTTGGTCTTCTACTTCTTGAGATGTCTGCCAAAAGAACAGATACGGCGAAATTGTTGTACCTAAAATTGCACAGATGAGAAGCAGCTGCTCTTTGTTGAATGTAATCGATGGCAGAACTGCATGCCGCAAAACATTGCTCCAGTTTAGATGTGCCAACAATGCAGAAAGTACGTAAGCAAGCAGCACCATGGCTAGCCATTTTAAATATTTGGCATAGCGTGCATATGGTGTAAAGATTTGCAGACCTAAGCTCAAAACAGTAAATCCAATGACTAGCGCTGCAAAGTTAGCCCCGGGGTAAATAAGCTGAATTCCTTGAGCCATAGCGCCAAGGTCAGCTCCAATGTTAAATGCGTTGGCAACAAAGAGCAGTGTCGCACAGATATACAGTGTTCTCCTAGAAAAATGCGCCCTAATATTTCCCGCCAGTCCACGGCCAGTAACAAGCCCAATGCGGGCGCACATTTCTTGGACCATAGCCATAAGTGGGAAAGTAAACGCTGCCATCCAAAGGAGCTGAAAGCCGTATCGCGCACCCGTTTGTGAATAGGTAGCGATCCCTGATGGATCATCATCAGACGCTCCGGTTGTAAGTCCTGGTCCTAGTGTTCTCCAGTAAGCCTTGGATTTTTTTACTGCCACACCGTTGTTTATATATTTATTAATATCCTGCGTGGTTTCAATGGATTTTTGTAGCAACTCAGCCGGTGCGGTTGCAATTGATGTTATGACGTCTTTCTTTTTGTCCATAATGAGAGGAGTCTTTCTTAAGTCTTTTATGCTCAAGCTTACAGCATGGCGGCTTTCTATTCCAGTGTTACTTATTGGCTTCCCAAATTTGAAATGTATAGGTTATGCCGTTTTCGGTACGAGGCTGATTGTTATCGACTCTATGAAACTGAGATGTAAATTCTGGAAAAAATACGTCTGCACCAAAATCGCCCTCGAGCTGAGTAATATACAGTTGTGTAGCATACGGTAATGCTTCGCTAAATATCTTGCCACCACCAGCAACCCACACATCTTCGTCAAGATTTTTAAAATAATTATGCGCATCATGGACAATCCACACACCAGGAATCGCTTCTACATTACGGTGCGTTAAGACAACATTTGGACCATGGCCATATGGCTTAAATTTGTTAGCCTCAAATGTATTCCAGCCCATTACGACTGGGCCATCTTTTAGTTTTTCTTGAAAATACTTTTGATCGGTTGGCAGGTGCCACGGCAGCTTTTGGCCAATTGCAATTCCTCGCTTGCTGTCTATTGCTGCTATAAGTTTGATATCAGGCATTACATAAGCTCCTTATGATTACTGCGTAATTGTCCAATGAGATAAAAAGAACCGGTAACAACGAGCAGCCCATCTGGTTGATTCAGTAACATATTGTATGCCGCGTCTTGATCAGACTCCGTAATGATATTAACAAAACCGTAAGTTTCTGCCGCTTTTGCGAGTTTCTTCGGGGCAATGTTTTCGACAAAGCGGTCCTGCATACCTGAAAATGACGTAATAATGAGTGTTGTCGTAATGCTATGCAAAAGCGGCAAGACTTCCGTGTAGTCCTTGCTCGTTTTAAGGCTCAGCAAAATTGCTGCTTTTTGTCCTGGAAAGCGCGCTTTAAAACTGCTCACGAAAGCATGCACTTTTTGACCGTTATGAGCACCGTCCATGATCACTAATTTATTACCCACTTGCTTTTGGTCCATTCGGCCAGGGACTTGTATTTCCATTGCATGCTCAAGTTGCACATCCAAAAGCTCTTCTAAGCTGTCGCGGACTTTGACTGCATCATACACACTGTGCGCCAAATGCCAGTTTCTTTGCTGATATGCGGGCAGGTTTACTACACTTTTTGGTTCACTTAAATAGGATTGTTCAACAATATGCACCTGTGCTTTTTGCGATACGGAACGCTTCAACATTGCTGCCATGACTTCGACTGATTGTTTATACATATACACATGATTGCCGTGGTGAATTATGCCAGCCTTTTGGGCAGCAATTTCACTTATAGTATTCCCCAGCACGTGCATATGATCGTAGCCAATGTCTGTAATGACACAGATTTTGCTTGGCTCAGTTGCCATATTTGTACTGTCGTGCAGTCCGCCAAGTCCCGTTTCTATAACGGCGTAATCTACCCCAACTTTTGCAAAATACCAATACACAAACGCGATTAAAAGCTCAAAATATGTTGGCTGTAATTGCGCCGCAGTAATAATTGTTAAAAATTCTCCCAAAGCTCTACCAAAATCTTCAGCACTAATTAGCTGCATATTAATCTGAAGTCGTTCACCAATACTGTCGACGTGTGGAGATACAGTCATGCCAACTTTTTTACCAGTGGCACTGAGGAGTGCTGCAATATAGTATGTCGTAGACGTTTTGCCAGATGTTCCAGCGATATGAATTATGCTTAATTTTTTTTCAGGATTACCAATTGCTGCCATCAGAGGTATCATTCTTTTGAGCGTAATGTCCTTGCCAGTTATCTCGCTAGCTAGTGGAATATAGGGCTTCAAAGCCTTTTCAATCTCAGAAAATGTATTAAACTCCATCATAACTACTTATTGTACAGATAAAATGGTAAAATACAGAGGTCGTTTTTATGCACCCGTAGCTCAGCGGATTAGAGTACTTGGCTTCGAACCAAGGGGTCGTAGGTTCAAATCCTGCCGGGTGCACCATATTAAAAAGACTTCCCGGTGCGGAAGCCTTTTTTAATTTTTAGATACTTATGGTTTATAGTAAAGATACGCTTATGCATAAAAAGAACAGCAAATTACGCGCTAAGAAAGCGAACATCGTTACACTGAGGATCCCGTCATGGGCCAGCAGACTATATATTATTCTGGGGCTGATCTTGGTGCCTTGGACCGTATATCTTAGTTCAACCTTACCAACCCATCATCTATCTTCACATTGGGATATTAGTTGGACTGGTCTAGATATCGGTCTTACTCTTTCGCTAATCTGTACGGGGCTCTTTGCCTATGCAAGGTCGATGTGGCTTATAATAGCTGCTTCCACGACCGGTAGCTTCCTGCTGGTTGACGCCTGGTTTGATATTATGACCGAACGCAGTGGCTTCCAGCAACAACAGGCGATACTTTTGGCATTAGCTTTCGAAATACCTCTAGCTATAATGAGTTACTATTTGGCATTTCATACTATAAAGCGCAATAAAAAAGCTCTCTAAACCTATACGCCTTATACCTAGAATAATGTACTATGCTTGTGTATGCGTATAACTATTTTGGGTGCTTCAGGTAATATTGGCCACCGACTAACTAAAGCTTTATTAGACAACGGACACGAAGTTACCGCTTTTATGCACAGCAGTAATCTACCGGGACTAAGCTCAGACAAGCTACATATTGTTACGGGAGATGTGCACAACCCCACTGACGTTCAAAAAGCAGTTGCTGGCAGCGAACTAGTAGTAAGTACTTTAGGTAGTTGGGGTTCAAAAACTAAAGATATCGTGGGTACGGCTATAGAAAACACGGTTCCCGTTATGCAATCAGCTGGAATTAAGAGAATAGTTGGCTTAACCGGCAGTGCTGCACGTGTCCCAGGACAAGTTGAGACTCTAACAGAAAAAGCTACAAGACTTTTACTAAGTGCCATTGCCAAACCCATATTAACTGATGGCGAAAAGGGCCTTCGCATCCTATCTGAAAGTAAGTTAAACTGGTCAGTTATTCGCTCACCTGCCATGAGCAACAAAAAATCGGCAGCATATAAACTGTCAAATAAGTCATCTGCCCCGTGGGCACGAATTAGTAGGGATGCAGTTGTTGCGGCGCTTGTTGAGCTTATAGAAAACGGTGGCTTCAGCGAACAAGCCCCATTTATATCTTCAAAGTAATGAAAATGCTTAAGCGCTACTAAGATTTATTGTCTTCGTCTGGTTGTGGAGCGGGAAGATTTTTGGGAACAGGAAACTCTGAAGCGGTTTTGATGGTTTGTTGTAAAGTCTCAACAACACGTTTAGCATGCTCAATGCTCATCCCTACCCTCGCAACTGCAATTGACTGCCCATTTGTACCAGCATTTTGCATAAAATTCATAACTACCCCGTATTGGTTGATCATAACTTGATACGTGTCGCTATAAACAATCCGTGCGTCTAAGGGCAGGAGCATAACTGCTGCTTGGTGATTAAAACCTTCTTCTGGCGTGCTGGTACTGGCAGGCTGTTTATCGTCATAGCCGGCCAGTTCCCATAACTCATCAGACTCTTCGTCACGCAAATTAAAATGGGTGATTAAAAGCTGCAAAATGTCTTCACTTGGGCGAGCTTCACCTTTTTCATAGGATGTTAAGCGCTCGTCGCTAATTTCGACAGCGCCAGACACTTCGGCGATACTTTCTTGCATGCGCGTTCGGATGCGAGCCAGCTCTTGGCCTAAAGGCTTAAAGGGGTTATTACCTCGTTTCATTGTATTGTCTATAATAGAATTTTATTACTAAAATTGCAATCTACGGTTATACTAGGCTCATGGATATGCAACAAAACGTGCCTCTCAGCAAATACTCCACCATGCGTTTAGGGGGCAATGCGCTGCACATGGTAAGCGTCGAAAATAAAGACGAATTAGCTGAGGCAGTTGAATGGTCCAGAGAAAAAAATCTACCCGTAATTATTATTGGCGAAGGCAGTAACATCGTTTGGAAAGATGAAGGCTTTAATGGGCTTGTTATTGTTAATAAAATTTTGGGTTTTGAAAAGATTGATGACACTGAAACATTCGCGACTTACAAAATTGGAGCTGGCGAAGATTGGGATGAAGTAGTTGGCAGGCTTGTTAAACGCGGTCTAAGCATGGTTGAGTGCCTCTCGCTCATACCAGGTAAAGCTGGGGCTACTCCTGTCCAGAATGTTGGTGCATATGGTCAAGAAATTGCCCAGACATTGCAGAGCGTTGAAGCCTATGATTCTAAAAATAAAACCTTTGTGACCATCCAAAATCAAGACTGTGGCTTTGAATACCGTACCTCTCGTTTTAAGACATATGACAAAGGTCGCTTCTTTATATGCAATATTACCCTTACCTTAAGCAAGGCCCTTCCTCAGCCACCTTTTTACGCAGCTCTGCAAACCTATTTAGACAACCATGGCATTAAAACATACACTAGCCAAAACATTCGTGAAGCAGTAATTGCTATACGGTCCGACAAGATGCCCAACTGGCACAACGTATCAAACAATGGATCGTTTTTTGCGAATCCGGTCGTAAGCCTTCAAAAGTATGAAGAACTAAAACTGCTATATCCAAATATCGTTGCCTGGCCTCACCTAAATGAATATAAACTCTCTGCAGGATGGTTGCTGGAAACCGCCGAACTAAAGGGTTATCATGACCAAGAAACTGGCATGGCCACGTCAGAAAAAACAGCCCTCGTATTTATAAACGAACATGCCAAAAGCACTGCTGATTTGCTTAAATTTAGGCAAAAAATTACTAGCAAAATTAAAGATATGTTTGGTATTGAGCTTGAACAAGAGCCTGAACTTGTGCCTTAAGACGGAAGTGGAAAGTCTTTTGCAAACGTGGTAATGTCGCTGTGGAGTCCTGCAAGCTTTTTTTCGTCCTTGTGATTCTTGACCGCCTCGTTAATCCAGTCGGCAACCATAACCATGTGTTCTTCTTTCATGCCTCTGGTTGTAAGCGCCGGCGTACCTAGCCGTATACCGCTTGGGTCAAATGGACTGCGCGGATCAAAGGGAACGGTATTTTTATTTACCGTGATGCCTGCAAGACTGAGCGCTTTTTCGCCCTCACGGCCACTTATGTTTTTATTGTTAAGATCAACAACCATGAGGTGGTTGTCTGTACCGCCCGTAACGAGATTGAAGCCGCGTGATGTTAACTCACCCGCAAGTTTCTTTGCATTCCTGACTACTTGCTTACCGTATTCTTTAAATTCTGGTTGCAAAGCTTCACTAAGCGCAACTGCAATTGCTGCCGTCTGATGGTTGTGTGGTCCACCTTGAAGACCCGGTATTACTGCCCTATCAATCAAAGTTGGTATATTCTCTACAGTGCGTTCAGGCTTTTTGAGGGGGTCTGAAGGATTGCCATTGGCAAGAATCATCGCACCACGTGGACCACGGAGTGTTTTATGCGTGGTGGTCATAGTAACATCCACTATATCGACTGGGCTCGGGTGCTCTCCGGCAACTACCAAGCCGCTGATGTGCGAAATATCAGCAGAAAGCCATGCGCCACAACTGTCTGCAATCTCACGCATCTTTTTCCAGTCAATTATGCGTGGGTATGCGGTTGTGCCACTCATGATAAGTTTTGGCTTATGTTCCATAGCCAGCTTAGCAATGGCCTCATAATCCATAAAACCATCTTTATCCGTCGTGTACTGAACGGAGTTATAGTATGTGCCGCTAAAGTTTACTTTTAATCCGTGCGTCATGTGCCCACCAAAGTACAATGACATGCCCATAATCGTGTCACCTGGATCTACCAAAGCAAAATAAATAGCCTGATTTGCGGGGCCACCCGAATGTGGCTGGACGTTAGCATGTGAGACACCAAAAAGTTCTTTTGCTAGATCGCGGGCTAGATTCTCAACCTCGTCTACAACCTCACATCCGCCATAATAACGCATGCCGGGATATCCTTCTGAATATTTATCAGTCAACCGTGATCCAAGCGCATTTATGACTGCCTGTGATGTGTGGTTTTCACTTGGAATCATCTCTAGACCATTACTCTGGCGGGCAATTTCTTTTTTAATGAGTTTTTGTATCTGCTCGTTTACATTCAGTTTTTGCAACATACCGGTATATCCTTGTTTACGTTTGGCTGAGAATAGTTATGTTGCAAGTTGTTAGATCATAGGTGTATTGTAGATGATGTTAAGCCAAAAATAAAAACAAAACAGTAATTTCGACAATATATATCAAGAATGGTATAGTAAACAAGCTTATGAATACAACTAGCGAGAAGATTGGTCAGTTAATTTACCAGGTGCGACAAGATAAAGGCCTAACACAGGCTGAATTTGCCAAACGACTCAATACATCCCAGTCAGCCGTTAACCGTATAGAACACGGGCATCAAAACCTCAGTATGGATATGCTCGGGCGTATTAGCGACGTCCTCAACAAACAGATCATTAGCCTTAATACTAACGCTGTCTCCCTACGCATTGAAGGTGGTCATAAACTGAGTGGGGATATAACTGTCAAAACCAGTAAAAATGCTGCCGTTGGGCTACTCTGCGCAAGCCTGTTAAACAAAGGTACCACTCGGCTTAAATCTGTTGCTCGTATCGAAGAAGTTAATCGGCTTATCGAAGTGCTGGAGAGTATTGGCGTAAAAGTTCGATGGCTTCCCGGTAATGACCTCGAAATTAAGCCGCCCGCAAAGCTTGACCTTGCAAAAATGAACGGCACAGCAGCACGTAAAACACGTAGCGTCATCATGTTCGTTGGTGCATTGATGCACGATTATAATGAATTTAGGATTCCGTATGCTGGTGGTTGTGAACTTGGTAAGCGAACAGTCTTACCACATATCTATGCGCTTGAAGAATACGGCACTACCATCATCGCAAAAACGGGACACTATACCATTACTTCAAAGTTAAATATCCCGAAACGCGATGTAATCTTATATGAATCAGGTGATACGACAACAGAAAATGCCCTTATGGCGTCAGCAGGTTTTGAAGGCGAGTCAGTTATTAAAATGGCGAGTGCCAATTATGCAATTCAGGACATGTGTTTTTTCTTGCAAAAACTTGGTGTAAAAATTGAGGGTATTGGGACTACGACTCTCCGCATTCGTGGCGTAAAGCACATCAAGAAAAATGTGACATACGCTCCAAGCGAAGATCCGGTGGAGGCTATGACATTTATTTCGGCTGCTATTACCACCGACTCAACAATAACAATCAAGCGTGCACCAATAGATTTCTTAGAATTAGAACTCTTAAAACTAGAGAAGATGGGCCTAAAATACAAGCAGAGCGATAAATATAAAGCCGAAAACGGCAAAACTGATCTTGTTGACCTAACTATATACGAACACAATGGCGCACTCCTCGCACCAGAAGACAAGATGTATGGCCGTCCATTCCCAGGGCTCAATATAGATAATTTGCCGTATTTTGTGCCAATTGTAGCCGTAGCAAAAGGCCGCACGCTTATACATGACTGGGTCTACGAAGATCGTGCGCTCATGTTTACTGAAATGAAAAAGATTGGTGTTGATCTAGAACTAGCTGACCCGCACCGAGTGTTCATAAATGGACCTACCCGTTGGCGTGCAGCCGACCTTGTATGCCCAAGTGGGATACGCCCTGCTGTCATAATCCTAATTGGTATGCTAGCCGCGCCCGGAACTTCAATGCTTCGAAATGTCTATACCATCAACCGCGGATATGAGGATCTTGCTGAGCGACTGAATTCGCTTGGTGCAAATATCAGTGTCGTTCACGAAGTTTAGCGTAAATAGTGTACAAAATTAGAGCTGTAGTTTTTTGTGACCAACATATAAAATAAGCCTAGCAGAAATAACATCGATAACAAAATAATTGTTCGGTAATATTCTTTCATCTAATTCCCCAACTTCGCTCGTATTATTAATCTATCTCTAGCAGTCCACAAAGGTGTACAAGTATACAAAGTCAAAACAGGCTCTTTAGTAGGTGATTCTACCTCTACAGCGGATGGCTTTACGATCGTGATAAGATTAACGGTATATCTAAACTTGCTACCTTCCCAATATACTATTATGGGATCCCCAACTTTTATCTTATCCAGATTATAAAATACTGATGCAACACTATAATAAAAACGATGACCAGCAATAACTGTATTGCTGCCTCTATTTGGCGTGCTGCTTTTTGGTCTTCGCCATGCACCTAGATTAATAGACGCTTCCGTGTTCCCTTCGAATATATGCTCTTGCAAATTAATAGACGGCACAACGAGGATATTATCTTTAACAATAGTATCGTTGGATGCTCCACCAACATCTGTAATTGCAGCGCGAACAAGAGGTCTTTTAATGTGTAATAATCCATTAATTCTATAGCTAAGATTAGGCAAAAGTGGCGTAATAATTACATACATCGCTGCCATTGCAACAATAACGCTCAAGTAGTTATTGAAGCGAACTAAACCTTTAGTCGTTTCTCTCTTTAGTACCTTTTTACTCACAAAAACCTTATATATAACGATAAACATTAATAAATTGGTTATATTTTACAATCTTTTTAAAATTAATGCAATAATACTATTCTGAACCCCCCATACTTCCACCCGGCTTCAGTCGTGTGGAAGTATGGGGGGTTCAGAATAATACTAGTATAAGCATTATTATATATTATAGTTGCAGAAATTATTATTTTAGTATAATATAAAATAAGTTAAATTAATCTAAAGGAATAAAGACATGAGTGTAGATGGACAAGTTTTAGGTGCATCAGTCGTTGCCGGTGGCACGGGTGCTGCCGTAACATCACTAGCTACCACAGGTAATCCTGTATTAGTGGGAGTAGTGATAGGTATTGTTACTATCATAGTACTAGGCCTTATGGCGCGAGTTGCTCAACGTCAATAATCCTTAGGTAAAGATTGAATAATTTAGAGGGTGCTTAATTATCTTACGCACCCTTTTTTTAATTATGAATAACAGCACACTTATTATTCTTATAACAATTGCCATTGTCGCGATGATTGATTATATTCCTCGTGTTGTTTTATTATTCAAAAAAACTAATGTCGTGAAGCCTGGGTACGGGAAAGTTCCAAAGTACCTAATAATGCCAACTGTATATGGTGATATTAGTTATCTGCAGAACATCAGTTTCTTAAAAAAATATTCCTCTAAAGTTGTTATTTGTACTTCTAAATACGAGACCGACGAATTTTATAAAGCATTAAGAAAAGTATGTAAGCGGTATGGCTTTAGATATATTAAAGCAGAGCTCCCTAATGTAAAAGGGGTGCCGACTAAAAATGCCTACACTATTTATAAAGGTGCTATATCCAATCTTAAGAATCTACATATTTCTAAAAACACTCCTTGTTTATTAATTGATGCAG
>JAYTSU010000022.1:0-24875 GCA_043745485.1 Candidatus Saccharimonadota bacterium | reverse complement strand
GTCGTAATGACGAGACCGGCTAAAATACCGATAACGACGATAACGATCAAAAGTTCCACGATAGTGAAACCGGATTGCTTATTTTTTAGTGAAATCATCTAGGGCCCACCCTCCTTGATTTGGTTGTTTTAATTATTTTTCTGCGACCACTCATGTCCGGGTAGACAATGAGTATCTGCACCTGATTATAAGCATAAGCTAGATTTCGTCAACACTTATGCCCTATAAAGCCTGCTTTATAGGGGCCCTGGATAAAGTTTATTTTAACTCTAACTATGTATATGCAGAGTTACAGCCTCTTTCGTTTCGGCTAAAAGCCAGGCAGAGCCTGATCTTTTTGTAAAACAAAAAACTGAAGAGTTATCCACCAATGTTTTTTGACAATGAGGCAATTGGCCCCATCACACTAGCTGCAATCAGGCCAACCCCTGCTCCTAGGACTATGATCATAATCGGCTCAATTATTGATGCAAGGCTGTCGATAACTGTTGAGACTTCCTCTTCATAGAAATCTGCTACTTTAATTAAAATAGTATCGGTCTGGCCAGTTTCTTCACCAATAGCGAGCATTTGCGGAACAATAGCAGGGAAGTTCTTGCTGTGGCTTAGCGTTTCACTCAGCTGTTTACCGTTCTTGACTTCTTTAGCGGCCTCAATAAGTTCTTTTTGTATGACTTTGTTACCAACGGCACCTCCGGTAACTTCCAGTGCATCCAATACGGTAACGCCAGCAGTCATCAGCGACGCAAACGTCCGAGCAAACCGCGCAACGGCAATTTTGATAATAATGTCTTTTAAAATAGGGGTTTTTAAAAGAAGATAATGAAACTTATATTTACCCTTCGGCGTTTTGATATATTTAAGTCCAAAAAATACTGTTATACCAAGGACGATGAATATGATAACGCCTTTCTTTTGCATGAAAGCGCTGATATTGAGCATGGCAACGGTGTAGATGGGTAACTTGGCATCGGGCCCACCGAGATCAAGAATTATTTTACCAATCTTAGGAAGAACAAACATAGTGATACCAAAAAAGGCTATGACCGTAACGCTCAGGATTACAATCGGGTACGTCATGGCACCTTTAATTTTCTTACGCATACTGGCATCTTGTTCCACCTGAGTAGCTAGACGCTTCATAATATCGTCCAAAATACCGCCCGCTTCACCTGCTTTGATCATGTTGATATAGATTTCAGAAAAAACATTCGGATATTTTCCAAACGCCTCACCAAGCGAAAGTCCACCTTCAACATCATGTGATATGCCGCCTATAACCGTTTGGAAGTATTTATTTGTTGTTTGATTCTGCATTGTAGCTAAAGCCTTGGTTAGGGGTACGCCAGCTGAAATCATAGTAGACATTTGGCGGCTGAATATCACTAGGTCTTTAAGCTTAACTTTTTGCGAAAAGCCTTTTAGTTTTGCACTAAAGCCAGTTTTCTCACTCGCCATTTTAATAATGACAGGTCTGAGACCTTGTTTAATGAGCGTATCGGCTAAAGTGTCACGGCTGGCAGATTCGCCCGTTCCTGTAATTGATTTCCCGGATTTATTGATTACGGTATAAGTAAATTTAGGCATTATCGTTCACTCGTTACGCGAAGTATCTCTTCGATGGAAGTTTGGCCACGTAGTGCTTTAATAAAACCATCAACCTGCATCGTTATCATACCTTCTTTGATTGACTCGTCTTGAATAACATCGGATGTTGAGTTGCCTACAATAAGCTTTTGGATTGTCGTTGTGTTACCGAGAACCTCGTATATACCCATACGTCCACGGTAGCCAGTGTGACTGCATGCGTCACAGCCTCCGTCGTGCGACTTCCATATACGTGTGATCTTTGATTCGGTGGTGCTAAGATCTGCAATACTTAACTTACTTATTGCAGAGGTGTTTGTCTTGCCGATGCCCGCCTCTAAAGCTTGCATCTCTAGTCCATGAATCTGCTTCATGCCACCTGCTTCATTAAGGTGAAAAGCCTCGTACAGACGCTTAAGGGTAACTTCGTCTGGTTCAACACTCTCGCGGCAATCTACGCACAAGCGCCTGACTAAGCGTTGGCCAACAACACAGCGCACGGTACTAGCAATCAAGAACGCTTCAATGCCCATATCGAGCAGGCGTGGCAAACACGTAGAGGCATTATTGGTGTGGAGTGTGCTAAAAACAAGGTGCCCCGTAAGTGCTGCTTGCACCGCAAGGTCTGCAGTTTCGCCGTCTCGAATCTCTCCAACCATGATGACGTTAGGGTCCTGCCGGAGCAACGCACGGAGACCATTAACAAAAGTCATGCCTGCTACGGGGTTAACCTGTGTTTGGTTTGTTCCAGGAATGCGATATTCAACCGGATCTTCAACGGTTGAGATGTTAACAGTGGGATTATTTAGGAGTGACAATACGCTGAACAGACTCGTTGATTTACCAGAGCCAGTCGGACCGGTAACGAGGATCATGCCGTGGGGTTGTACAATCGCTTTGTTGACAACATCAAGTGAATATCCCCAATAGCCCAGCTCCTCTAATGTTAAGGCTTTGCTGGATTCGTTTAAAATACGCATGACTACTTTCTCGCCGTCAACAATTGGAAGCGTTGAGACACGTAAAGCAAAAATCTGACCGTTGGCAGCTATCTTAAAGCGGCCGTCTTGGGGCGCGCGTTTTTCGTCAATCTTTAGATTGCTCAAGATCTTAATACGAGACACCAGCGCGTTCATGACTTTCTTCGGTAACTTATTGGCTTCTTTTAATACGCCGTCTACTCTGTAGCGTACCAGCACATGACCTTCGCGTGGTTCTATATGCACGTCCGATGCTCCAGCTTTGACAGCATATTCAATCAGAAGGTTTACGGTCTGCGCAATCGGCGAATCTTCGGCAAGATCTTCTTCGCTGACCTCTTCATTATCATCATCAGTCAGTTCGTCCGGTGAAATAACTTTTGTAAGTTCGCTACTTATATTGCCGCGATACTGGTCGAGAGATTGTAGGATTGCTTGTTTGGTTGCAATTGAGACCCTTATCTCATTACCGAGTTCTTTTTTTAGGAAGTTTACCGCCTGAATATCATCAGGGTCATCCATCGCCAGCAGCTTTGAGCCGTCTTCTTCCACGCCGTATAGCACCACATTATATTGACGAGCAATACGCTCAGGAATGAGTTTTAGGACTTCACGTTTGATTTCTTTAGAATTAAGCTCTATGTAAGGAACATCGATTTCTTCGGCATATAGCTTTGTTAGATCTTTTTCAGAGATGAGGTTGGACTTGAGCACTACTTCCTGCAAAGATAACTTTTCGTTACCAGCCGATTCGTGGGCAGCTTTAATCTGCTCGGCGGTGATTTTTTTACCCTTGAGCAATAGTTCCTTAACTAAAGTGTCCGAAATACGCATAGTTACTGAGCTTGATTATAAAGGATAGAGCTCGTAATGCATATGCTTGTATGTCATGAACTGACATAACTAATAATAATACTTATGTTAAAACATGTATTTTAAAAACTACAACATAAAAAGTTTGCTTAAGGCTTGCACTTGCTGGCAGCGGTATAATATAACTACACGTACCAATAACGTTATAAAGGAGTATCGCGATGGCAAAAGCACAAGCTGACACATCAACAACATCAACTACTAATGAGCCAGAAATCAAGCTCGATGGCAAAAGTAAGGCTCTCGGCCTTGCAGTCGAGACCATAGAAAAGCAATTTGGCAAAGGCACGATAATGCGCTTGGGTGAGACCTCTCACGCCAACGTCGAAACCTTCCCAACGGGAGCACTAAGCCTGGACCTCGCCCTCGGTGGCGGCATACCAAAAGGACGTATTATTGAAGTTTATGGACCAGAGTCTTCAGGTAAAACCACTTTAACATTGCATGCAATTGCCGAAGTACAAAAACGTGGTGGCGTGGCGGCATTTATTGATGCAGAACACGCGCTTGACCCAGTTTACGCCCAAAAAATCGGCGTTAATCTGGACAACCTCCTCGTGTCTCAGCCAGACAACGGTGAACAGGCACTTGAAATTGTTGAAACATTAGTCCGTAGCAACGCAGTCGATCTTATTGTAGTCGACTCAGTAGCAGCTCTTGTTCCACAAGCCGAGATTGAAGGCGATATGGGCGACAGCCATATGGGTCTTCAGGCTCGTTTAATGAGCCAAGCTCTTCGTAAGCTCACGGCTATTATTAGCAAGAGTAAGAGTACAGTCATTTTCATCAACCAGCTCCGTATGAAAATTGGCATCATGTTTGGCAACCCAGAGACTACAACCGGTGGCAATGCGCTCAAATTCTATGCCAGCTTGCGAATGGATATACGCAGAATCTCACAAATTAAATCCGGAGACGCCGTTATTGGCAACCGAACCCGTGTGAAGGTAGTTAAGAATAAGATTGCGCCGCCTTTTAGAGAGGCTGAATTCGACATCATGTATAACGAAGGTATTTCCAAAGAAGGTGACGTGCTTGATCTAGCCGTTGCAAAAGAAATTGTCGAAAAGAGCGGCGCATGGTTTGCCTACAACGACGCAAAGATCGGCCAAGGCCGTGAAGCCTCAAAGCAATATCTCCGTGACAACCCAAAAGTAATGGCTGAAATTGCGCAAAAAGTCATTGACGCCAACAAGCCCGTTGAAGTTAAAAAAGCCTAAGGTACAATAAGGTCTAATGACCGGAACAAACCATGGAATTACAGGGGCGGTAATCGCATTGCTCATAAAAGAGCCAGTGCTTGCCGTCCCTTTAAGCTTTTTTAGTCATTTTGTTTGTGACGCTACCCCACACTTTGGCCTCGCTCCTGGTGCAAAACTTTTTGATCGAAAATTTAACACTATCCTCATTACAGATTTTTTGGTGGCGGTTAGTATGATGATCCTATTTGGGATATTGTTTCCGTCTCAGCGGTGGCTAATATGGATTTGTATGATTGCCGCTGCCAGCCCAGATCTCATGTGGGCTTACTACAACCTATATATTGAGAAAATTAAGGGCAAAAAACCTAACTACGGCTTAGCTGCTCGCTTCCACCAAAAGATACAATGGTCCCAAACTCCAAAAGGTTGGTACGTTGAAATAGCATGGTTCATTACGATGTTTACAGTCATTTTAGTACAGAGGTAGACAATGAAAATCACAAGCATTAAACAACAAGTTAAGAACCCTGATAGGGCTAGTCTTTTTATTGATGGTAAGTACTCATTTTCCCTGAGCCTTAGCGAGCTAGTAGTAGAGAAACTTAAGATTAATCAAGAAGTTGATGATGTAACTGCCAAGCGTCTCAAACAGCTTTCAATTGATGGAAAATTAAAAGGCCGTGCGCTAGAATGGATACTTAACCGCCCACGTTCGGTACGTGAGTTAAAAGATTATTTGTATCGAAAAAAGGCTGAACCCGAGCAGATAATAGGCTTAACAGAAGAATTTCAAACGCGGGGATATTTAAGCGACATTGTGTACGCGAAGTGGCTGATTGATATGCGCCGGAGGGGCGGTAAAAGCGACAGGGCAATTCAGAACGAACTTATGAGAAAAGGTGTAAGCAGGGAAGATATTGCAGAGACGTTGCAAAAAAATAGTGAGCAAGAACAAGGATTGCTGCGCGAAGTCGTTGAGAAGAAACGAAAGCTTACAAGATATAAAAATGACGAGATGAAGCTTAAACAATATTTACTACGCCAAGGATTTGGGTATGACGATATTAAAATAGTACTAGCGGATACCGATTAAAGCAGCTGCAGGTGAGCGGACTTTTTCGTCGACGTCTCTGACGATTATTTGGTCAGGAGAAATCTCGACAATCTGTGTACGGTCAATGCTCAGCTGGCCTCCCGAAAGCGTGCGGTATACTGGCTGGCTTATATAAAGCTTTTGAATGTAAAACGATGACATATTGGCTGCATAATCAGATACTTTACCAAGTTTGCGCCGATTGTTAGTTATGACCGATATGCTGATGAGCTGAAAGTTTAAGTTGAGCGTTTCTTTCATCCGGACTAAGTCTTCTGGTGCGCTCAGCACGTCATAATCATCAACCGCAAGCCCTTGCGGCACTATATCGCGGATATCTTTAGTTAAGAGCACAAGCTGTTTCTTGCCAAACTGGTCACGGCAGTACCAGCCCTCTATTTTTAAGTTGTTTGGGTCGATAATTGGCCGTTCAGCAGTAGCAATCATGCCGCCTGTCCGAAGGCTCATAACAGGCAAGTTGATTAAAGTATTAGCAAGCTGCAACATATCGCTATTATACGACACTACGTATACAACACAGGTAGATTATGCGATTATGCTTAAAAATATATTTTACAAAACTACAACAAAAAAGCACAGTAAGCTATTGCATCTGTAGATTCTGTCAGTATAGTAAAAATTAATGAGAATTCTGAGAAAAATAGTGCCGATAATAATTATTGTCTTTATCATAGCTTATGGCTTGCTTCCATTGGGGTATGCCAAAGCGCTTACTGCTACTGTCCCAAGCGGTACGATTTTAATAGGCCAAATTAAAATTACAAGCAGCAACGGGCAGTTTATATCTTTGTATAACAATACGGCTTCTGATATAGACATGAGCACTGTTCAGTTGGTCTATTATAACTATTATGATCTTATGAGTACTAAGCTCACGAGTAGTCGGTATATTCCGCTCAGCGGCAAGCTAGCACCGCGAAGTTATTATATGGTGAGTGATGGGGCGCTGATGATTTGTTATAAGATGACCGTCAATGCAGTGTCGCTTGGTTTTAGTACAACCGCTGGGACTGTGCAAGTTACACAAAATGGCCCAACTAATATTTTAGACACAGTCTCGTGGTCTAAAACGGCGGTAACGACTCCGATTGGTGTGCAAACACTGCCAACTATTACTAACGGTTTTTTGCAACGAGCATGGCTAGCGAGTATTGCTAAGACTGTAAACGACCCGTGGACAAGTGTGGCACCGACTACTATCGACGGATGCGACTTACAAACTCAACTTGCTGCCAGCCTCACGCCAACTGCTCCTATGGCAACCGCAGCTCCACAAAAAGTAACGGCAATAACTCCAGTGGCAGAAGTTATAACGAATAATAATCTGGGCTTAGTTGCGCCGGAAATTACGGAGCTTTTACCAAATCCTGGTGCACCTCAAAGTGACGACGCCGACGAGTTTATTGAGTTGTATAACCCAAACGACGCAACGTTTAGCCTTGTAAATTATCGTTTAGAAGCTGGGATGTCATATTCGAGAGGGTATACATTTAAAACTGGCTCATTGCAGCCTAAATCGTATACGGCATTCAAGATTACTGACACAAACCTACAACTTTCGAATGCAGAGGGCCAGACGCGGCTGCTCAACCCTGAAGGCACAACAATTAGTGAGACCCCAGCTTATGAAAGTGCGCCGGACGGCGAAAGCTGGAGCATTATTGGCGACAACTGGCAATGGACTGATGTGCCGACGCCAAATGCGGTAAACTTGCCAAGTACAATTGTGCCTGCGAAAGTTGTTGCAGCCACAACTAGCAAAGCAGCTAAGACAACAAAAACTACAAAACCAACTGCTGCCAAGAAGACAGCTGGCAAAGTCGCAGCTGCTAGCATTAAGACAGCTTCAGGTGGTTCAGGCGCTGCCCAGCTCGATGACGCCGCACCACTACATCCGCTTGTGCTTGCAGGGGTTGGTGCCGCCGCGGTAGCATATGCCTTGTATGAATACCGCAAAGACATGGCAAACAGAATCTTCCAGCTCCGAAGTTACTTCAAAAATCGCCGAGCAGCTCGGGCGTAGGTGCAAGGGAAATGAAGTGTTCCTTCTAAAAAGTGATCTAGGTGGAGGCAAGACGACGTTTGTAAAAGGTTTAGCTTTGGGGCTTGGGAGCCAGGATCATGTTGGCAGCCCAACTTACACTATCAACAGGGTCTATATGTGCGCCAATGGTCTTACATTGCAGCATTTTGATTTTTACCGCTTAAACGAAGCGGGAATTGTTGCCAATGAACTTTCGGAAGTTATTGATGAACCAAACACAGTCACTGCAATTGAATGGGGCGACATAGTTGAAGCCGGCTTATCGGCTCGGCGAGTAAGTATTACTTTGGAGCGTCAGGCAAGTGGGGAAGATACACGGATCATCAGATGTACATACCCTAAAGAATTCAGTTATCTATTTAAGGATAAATCATGATTATTTTAACCATCCGAACGGACAAACCCGAGTCCGAAGTTGGACTGTATGAAGATGAAAGACAAATATCTTACGAAACGTGGGAGGCACATCGGCAGCTGGCCGAAACATTGCATCATAAAATCCAGCAGCTTCTATCAGGTCAAGATATGAGCCTACAAAACATCGACGGAATCGTGGTCTATGAAGGACCCGGTTCTTTTACGGGGCTTCGCATTGGGATTAGTGTCGCCAATGCACTCGCTTATGGACTAGATATCCCTATTGTAGGCACGCAGAACGAGGATTGGATTATTATTGGAGTCAATAACCTACGAGCCGGTAAAAATTCACTGCCCATAGCACCCTTTTATGGAAGCGATGCAAACATTACAACACCAAAAAAGTAATACCCATAACTACTCTCAGTTTTAACTGTACGTTGTAAGTAAGTCAACAAATAATCATAAGCGACTTGACAATGTAACAGATAGAACTATAGTTAACTTTGTAGTAATTTTTAACAACAAAAAACTCTTTAAAAACAGATAGGTGTACAAAGATGAAATCCAACAAATTGGTTGCGGTTATTTCCGCATTTATAACAAGCTTAACGGCGCTTTTTTTCATAGCAGCTCCACATGCTTTCGCGGCCACTGCCACATGGACAGGTGGTGGTAGTGATACAAATATGAATACTGCAGCAAACTGGGGCGGTGTAGCACCAGTAGCAGGCGATGATCTTGTCTTTCCCGCAAATATTACAAACCGAACAGTTGTGAATAATTATGTTGCTGGCACTTCTTTTAACAGCATTACGTTTAATGGAGCAGTATCGACTGCGAGCAATTACGTATTAAGCGGAAACGATGTGACAGTAGTCGCGGGCATTAACTCATCGATGACGACTGCAACATATCTAGAGAATGATCTAAACATGAACCTTACGCTAGGTGGCCCACAGACCATTGCAGCAACGACTTCGTCTCTTTTAATCGGTGGGACTGTCAGTATGGGCGCTTATGCCATCACGTTGAATTCGGCTCAACAAATATATTTCAGTGGGATCGTAAGTGGCAGCGGTGTTATCACTAAAACTGGAGCTGGCAGTATTTTATTTTTTACCGATAACACATTTACAGGCGCACTTAATGTGAACGCAGGTTCAGCGCAAGCAGGATCAATGAATGCGCTTGGCACGTCAGCAGGAGGAACAACCATAGCTTCTGGTGCATCATTGTCATTATGTGCGGGCGATGCGGATAAAACCTTTACTGAACCTTTGACTATAAGCGGAACTGGTGTTGATGCAACAACTGCTGCCCTAAATGTATTTCCTGGCTGTGGTTCAGGTTCGCCAGAACATGTACCATTCCACACCTATACACTTAGCGGCTTGGTTACACTGGGAGCGGACACAGTTTTTAGCGGATATCAAATCAATGTCGCCATAACAGGAACATATACGGCCAATGGTCATGCGTTTACAGTGTTACCAGGAAGCACACGTACTCTCACGTTGCCAAGCGGAACTATTGTACCAACAATTGTTACTACAAACTACGCTGCTAATAGCCCAACTACGTCTGTTAATGCAAATACGAATAATATAGCTATAGTGACAGGTACTTACGGTTTAGCTATTATTAGTGGTGGCACCCTCAAAGGTACAGGATCTTTGGGTGGTGGTATCAGTATGTCAGCAGGTATAATTGCCCCTGGTATGAGCCCCGGCTGCTTAAATTCAGGTAACCTTACATTTACTGGCGGAACCTATCAAGCCGAACTTGGTGGCAAAACGGTATGTACTGAATATGATCAGCTTAAAGTAACCGGAACAGTGGATCTAGGAAGCGCCACTACCTTAACTGCAAGTTTGTACGGTGGCTTTAAGCCAGCAGCTGGAGATAGCTTTACCATAATCGATAATGACGCAGCTGATGCAGTCTCCGGAACATTTACCGGACTAGTAGAAGGTGCCACATTCAATCTTGATGGTTATGTAATGAAAATCTCCTACGTTGGTGGAGACGGTAACGACGTTGTCCTCTCAGTGGTGACTGTCCCAACTGTTGCCGACACAGGCTTTAGACTGCTTACGTCTAGCCCAATAGCTATGATTGCAGCTACAGCTCTCCTTACCGCTAGTGCATATGTCATGAGCAAGCGTTACGCGACTGTCAAAATCAAATAGTTTTCGGTCGGAGCTGGTTCGAAAAAAAATTCTAAAAATTAAAATAAAAATATATGTCTACAACCACATTTGGTCTGAGCTACCTCAATGAACAGCAGCGTTTTACGCGGACCCCGGGCCCTGTAAGAGTCACGACACGCCTGGTGACCATGGATTTTAAGCAAACAATTGATGCACCCCTTGCTACGCATCAACAAACACATAATGCTGTACGGCAATACGCACCACTGGCAGCACATACTCAAACCGTTGCGCCGATAGCCGTATGCGAACGGTCAGAAGTTGAGCAAACAGTAATATCTGAGCAATTTGAAGAGCCTGATTTGGTAAAGCGTCATCGGCTCAAAAAGTTTCTGCCTGTGGCAGTTGCTGCAGTAGCTTTTCTTAGTGGACTTACCGTGCTGGGCCTCAGTCTGCATCAAAACCATAAAGCTGCTGCTCAAGTTGCTGCAATAACCCAAAGAGCCAATACAAGCGCTGACGGCACCGCTACAAAAGAAACACCACCAAGCGAAGAGCCGGTAACTGCCGCAGCCAGGGCCCAATATGTCGTAGCTCCAGACATGCCCCGCTACTTAACAATTAAAAAAATCAATGTATACGCACGCGTTCTATCTATGGGCATATTGTCTTCTGGAGCGCTGGCAACTCCACGCAATACAAATGACACTGGTTGGTACAACGGCAGTAATAAACCAGGTGATGGTGGTACGGCGCTTGTTGTTGGGCACGTCTTAGGTGGTACCAAAACAGGAATATTTTATAATCTTAAGAAGCTTTCGGAAGGCGATGTTATTACTATTGAGCGTGGTGACGGAACAAAAATCGACTACAGAGTTGTAGCTACAGAGCAGATTGCTGCCGACAAGGTAGACACAAACAAGCTCTTGTTGCCTGTAACAGCAGGAAAGGCTGGATTGAACCTTATGACCTGCGGTGGCCAATTTCAGTCTGAAACAGAATCTTTCTCTGATAGGTTCATTGTCTATACCGAACGCGTTTAGTAATTAATTAGGATTAATTCATGACGGTTTTGTGCTATATTTAAGTCAGGATTGTATGAGTTTTTGGGAAAAATCCTAACTTAAACGTAATTTTTATATATCGGTTATTCAAAACGAAATTTTCAGGCTAAAGAAGTGATAGTGATTGCCTGATAAACCAGTCAGAGGCCGGTAGGGAGGTGTTATATGTTGCCATTAACCATTGTCTTAACATTGGTCGGGCTTGGTGCGGGTTTTGGTGGAAGTACTATCTTAACAAAAAAGAAGATGGGATCTGTCGAGGATGCTGCCGAAAAAGAACTGAAGAAAGCAAAAAAAGAAGCTGATGAGCAGCTTCGAAAAGCCCGTGAAGACGCAGCTGAAATTTCTGAAACAGCACGCAAGGACGAACAAACACGTCGCCGCGAGATTAAAGAGATTGAAAACCGTTTACTAGGACGTGAAGAATCTATTGATAAAAAGCTCGATACACTCGATAAGCGTGCTGAAAACATGCGAAAAGCTGAGGCAGAAGCAGAAGAACTTAAGGATGAGATACGGGCTATCAGAACTAAACAACAAGAAAAGCTTGAAAAAGTCGCTAAGCTTACCAAAGAAGAAGCTGCTGACAAGCTTATGAAAATGACCGAGCGTGATATACGCGCTGACTTGCTGGGGCTCATTAACAAGCTACAAAATGAAGCAAAAGAAACTGCCGAGGACCAAGCAGCAGTAATCATAACTGAAGCTATGGAGCGTATGGCTAGTGAAGTAACGGCCGAGCGCACCGTGACGGCAGTAAAGCTTGACGACGAAGAAATGAAGGGCCGAATTATTGGCAAGGAAGGCCGCAACATTCAGGCGCTGCAACGGGCTACTGGTGTAGATATTATGGTTGATGACACTCCCGGGATGATCATCCTCTCAAGCTTTGATCCTATCCGCCGTGAAACTGCACGGATTGCCCTTGAGATGCTCCTAAAAGACGGACGTGTCCACCCAGGACGAATTGAAGAAGTAGTCGAAAAAGCACAGGTTCAGGTCCAAAAAGAAGTTTTACACGCTGCCGAAGACGCCGCACGCGAAGTAGGTGTTGTGGGTATTCCAAAAGAAATTTTGCAACTGCTCGGTGAGCTTAAATACCGTACAAGCTATGGACAGAATGTGCTGAAGCACTCTACCGAGATGGCACACATTGCCGGCACTATAGCTGAGCAACTTGGCGCCAATGTTAAGACAGCTAAATACGCCGCCTTGGTACACGACCTAGGCAAAGCGCTTACGCACAAAATGGAAGGCAAGCATCACCACATTAGCGGTGAAATGCTACGTAAATATGGTGCTCCAGAAGAAGTTGCCCTTGCTGCCGAGCAGCATCATGATGATGTTGAGGCCACAAGTGTTGAAGCATTGATTGTACGAACAGTTGATGCAATCAGTGCCTCAAGACCGGGCGCCCGTAACATCAGTGCCGAAAACTTCGGCGAACGTATGAGAGACCTTGAAAATGTTGCCCTTGCATTCCCAGGCATCGAAAAGGCCTATGCCATCAGTGCAGGCCGTGAAGTTCGCGTATTCGTTCGCCCACAAGATATTGATGACCTTAGTGCCATCAAGCTTGCGCGCGACATTGCTAACAAGATCGAAAGCACGATGCAGTACCCCGGAACCATTAAGGTAAATGTTATCCGTGAAACTCGCGCTATTGAATTCGCTAAATAATTCTCTGTTTTAGGAATATTATGCAAACTGAAATTGAAGTTAAATTTTTGAATGTTGATTTTAACGATGTTCGGGGAAAGCTTAAAGCATCAGGTGCTACGCTTGAACATCCAATGCGCATGATGCGCAGGGTTGTCGTGGATTTCCCTGGGCGCAAAATGCAATCGGAAAACAACGCATGGGTACGTGTCCGTGACGAAGGTGACAAGATTACACTTACCTATAAAACAAGTATCGAAAACCAATTTGGTGGTGCAACAGAAATAGAAGTAACAGTAAGCGATTACGATAAAACCATTGAGCTCTTTAAGGCAATTGGTATGCAGGTTTTTACTGAGCAAGAGACTAAGCGTGAAACATGGAATATAGACGGGGCAGAGGTGGTTTTAGATGAGTGGCCATGGTTGAACCCATTTATAGAAATTGAAAGTGGTAGCGAACAGAGTGTTATGGATGTTGCTAAAAAACTCGGCTTCAACTGGCAGGACGCTGTGTTTGGTAGTGTCACTACAGCGTATCGTGCTCAATATCCAAAAATCGCAAAAGATGAACACATCTCTATGATATCGGAAATAAAGTTTGATACTCCGTGCCCAGAATGGTTCGAAACGGGCCAACCATGAACATCCTATATATCGGCGACATAATGGGCGAAGCAGGAATTAAGACTGTCGAAAAGTTACTCTCGGACATTATTTCAGAAAACAGTGTCGACCTTGTGATTGCCCAAGCTGAAAACGTATCGGAAGGCAAAGGACTTAGCCTAGAGGACTATAAGCGTCTGCAGAACGTTGGCGTACAGGCCTTTACTAGCGGCAACTGGACAATGCATTTAGACGAAACACATGCGCTGTTGGACGACGAGGAATCGCCCGTTACGAGGCCCGCTAACTACCCAGACGGTACTGTCGGAAAGCGCTATAAAGTTGTCGAGACACCAAAGGGTAGAGTGCTTATAGTTAGCTTGCTGGGTAGTATAGTTGGTAAGGATGCCGATAAGCCCACCGATAATCCACTGACTGTGGTTGATGAGGTTCTGCAGTCTTTAACATCAGAAAATTTCGAATCAATCATTGTAAATTTTCATGGAGATTTTAGCAGCGAGAAGGTTGTTATTGGTAAGTACTTAGATGGACGCACAACGGCCGTGGTCGGAGATCATTGGCATGTACCTACCGCTGACGCACGCGTACTTCCGGGCGGGACGGCACATATATCGGACGTCGGCATGGTTGGTAGTCTAGATAGCTCATTAGGTGTTACGTTTGAGAGCGTCATACCACGTTGGCGTGACGGGATTCAGACGCGCAATATACTTGAGAATAATGGCGCTATGCAGTTTAATGCAGTGCTGATTGCAACTAATCCAGAAACAAAAAGAGCCCATTCAATAAAACAGATTCGAAAAATTATTTAGTTTAAAGCTCGCCTTTGCCGCGGAACCCAAAGCCTGCTATAACGACACTGGCTACCATGTTGACCATGACAACGCGTACCAGTGGCAAGTTGCCATCAATCGCAAGCAAAGCTGCACTGCCAAGCCAGATGATGCCAATAACGCCAGCGGTATATGGATACTTTATGAATAATAAGAATTCTTTCATGACGGCTTAATCTCCTGTTCTGGTTCCGAAACGGAAACCACTTTATTTAAACGAATCTTATCAGATAGTTGCCTAAATAGCATTGGGTCACGTGCTGCTACGCGCTCCAGCCAGTTAGCAACCGTTTCAACTGCATCACCTATGCTCACAGCTTCTTTTGTGTCTTGAGCAATATCCGGGTACTGCTCTTTAATATCAGTTATTGCCCGGCTAATAACGTCGGGCATAACTTTTTTATAGAGCCCTAAACTGCCAATCATCGAAGTATATGTTTGCACGGCGCGCAGAATATCCGTTGCTTCCAAGCGCATGACAAGCCCAAAGCGATTGCCCTTATTGACGAGTTTATTAATAATCATAAGAACACTAGCATCATTTTTCATATCGGTATTAATAATATCGCTGCCAGTTGCTTGCTGGAACACATCGCCAGCTATTTGGCTGACTTCATTTACATAATCCCGGTTGTCGCCCTTACCAATGTATTCGCCAAGTCGTCTCAATGAACGATAAAGATCACTTACGAAGAACCGCATACTATGCTCAAACAATCCTATAGCTGTCTGTGAACCTTTAAATACTTTGTCATAGCTTTCAAAGAGGCCAAACAGTCCACTTTTATCTTCCGGTGCTTGAGCGCTGATTCCAAAATCTATCATACCAACTTTATTATCCCTCATAAGCCGTATGTTCCCTGGATGTGGGTCGCCTTGGATACGTCTGAGCGTGAACACCGCCATCACAGATTCATAACCGAGAGATTGGAGCTGAACTATCAAATCACTACCAAGCTGCTCTTTGACATACGCTATGGGGTCCACGCCTTGTTCGTGAAGCCGTATGACCTGTGCAACAGAAATGCCATCAACATAGTCCTGAACGATTATATTGTTTGTGCTTAGCTCTAAATAGGTCTTAGGTATGACGATATAGGGATTATTTTTGTATGCTTCATACAACTCATTGGCAAATTCTGCCTCGTGCTTATAGTCTGTCTCGCGCAGGGTTGCATTACTAAAGTCTTTGAGCGCATCATTCATTTGCACATTCATATTCTTATAAAGTTTTACGAAGAAAGTGCGAGAAAACGTGGCAAGCAGCTTTAGGTCATATTTGAGTAACTCTCTAACCATTGGGCGAAGCACCTTAACTATAATCGGCTGCCCAGACCGAAGTTGTCCGTAATACACTTGGCCAAAACTCCCAGCTGCAAACGGCACCGGTTGGATGAGTGCAATTTGAGCAAGCTTATCTTTAGGTAATTCACTCTGTAGCAGTTTGCTGATATCAATCGGTTCGCTGTCAAGGTTTTCAAAGATGTTGAGCTTTTCAGGGTTGTGCCATTTACGCATAATTTGTGAACGTAAAAGCACACCTTGTAAGAATTTTACATATACACCACCCAAAGAAACAAACTCTTCGCAGATGAGGCTGTATAACATCTCATCTTGTTTTTTACGGTGCAGATAGTATGACTTTGTGATTAAAGTTGCAAGCCGTCGTGTACGGTTCCTCTTAATTGCGGCGATGGTTTTAGAATGGATGTTCCGGGTGCTCGATGTTTTAGGCATATTATTTTTTGGCAAAGCCAATTAAAAACAAAACTGCTGTGCTGAGCATAACAACAAGATAGAGCTCAAAAATTTCATTGGTATTACTACGTGTAAGCGCCATAAAGACAACTGCAATCCAAATAAACAGGATGGTAAAGAAAATTGAAATATATTTCATCTCTGTAATTATACAACTTTTGGCTTATTTTTACTAGTAGAACGAACCTACGAAGAGCAGTCTATTTTTGTTTCCAATTGTGATAAAAAAATTAAAAAGCCCATCGCTAAGACGGACTCTTTAAATGGTCGGGGTGAAAGGATTCGAACCTTCGACCTCACGGTCCCAAACCGCGCGCGCTAGCCAGCTGCGCCACACCCCGTTTTAAAATAAGAACTATTGGGAAGATAACTCGGACATTATAACAACTCTTACCTCTGTTGTATACCTGTAATGTCAGAAAAGTACATAAGTTTAGTTATATGCCTGAGCTTAATAGGGCATATACTAAATAATAATGATTAACGCAGTACTCGCTACCGGTGCAATTTTTATTATGCTGGTGTTATCTGAAGTGTTGTGGCGTAAGGCACGCATTCGTGGTGAGTTTGCTCGTAAATTTGTACACATCATGGCTGGGAGTTTCATAGCTTTTTTACCATTTTGGGTCAGCTATGGATGGATAAGTTTGCTAGCTGTGGGCTTTATTCTTGCTAATCTACTAAATAGGTATACGCCGATATTTCATGCTATTCATGCCATAACACGCAAAAGCTGGGGTGATTTATTGTTTGGGTTTGCAATACTTATCACGTCGTTACTAAGGCCAAGTAAGTGGTTATTTGTTGGTGCCATTCTCCAAGTTGCCCTAGCTGATGGTATGGCGGCGGTTATTGGTAAGCATTATGGCGATAAGCCATATAAGATTTTCGATCACCAGAAATCAATAATTGGAACACTGACATTTTTTGTATCATCGCTTCTCATAGTACTAATTGTTCTAATAGTAGGTAATTTCAATCTAAACGTCAGTATGGGGCTAATACTTATCGTAGTGCCTACAGCAATGACCATATTAGAGAATGTCTGTGGATATGGCACTGACAACATCTTTCTACCAATCGGGTTTTTAATTCTGATACGCCTACTGGGCGTGGCTTAGGTTTTTTTGCGGAAGCTACCGTGTGCCCGCAAAGCAATAAATATAACCGATACGTCAACAAGCTCTTGTACTGCGGCGCCAATAACTGGGCGGAATTTACCTGTAAAGAACACCAACTGTAGTATGATACTGAGTCCAATACCGATTAAGATTGCTTGCTTAGCGATAGAGAAAGTGTTCTTTGCAATCTCTACTGCTTTTGCAACATGACCAATGTCGTCGAGCATAATCACAACATCTGCGGATTCAGATGCTGCCGTTGAGCCACGAGCACCGAGCGCAATGCCAACATCAGAAGCAGTAAGAACGGGAGCATCATTAACGCCGTCACCAATAAAAGCAACGGGACGTGGCTGAATTTGCTCAAGAGCACGAACTTTATCTGCAGGAAGGGCCTCACTTACAACTTCGCTAATCGAGAGTTTTTTAGCAATGGACTGTGCAGCCGACTTGTTATCACCAGTCACCATCATAAATTTCTTTATACCTAAGGATCTTAGTTTATTGAGCATCGGCATACTCTCGGCACGGATTTCGTCGCTAAAGCTAATATAACCAGCAAGACTATTGTCTATAGCAACAAGAGTGACAGTAGTCTTGAGGTCGTCTGATGAGAAGCCTGTAGGAAATTCAACTCCTTGCTCTTTCAAATAATTATATTTTCCTGCTAGTACTTCATGCTTACCGACACGCCCTGCTAACCCATGGCCAGGCTGTTCGCGGAGGTGTTTTGCTTTTACGATCTGGAGTTTCTTTTCTCTGGCAGCGGTAACAATTGCCCGGGCTAAGATGTGTGTCGAATCTTGTTCTAACGATGCTGCACTGCTTAATATATCCTCTTTTGAAAAAGGCTTGAAGTTAGTAATGATGCCTACAACTGGTGTGCCATGGGTCAGTGTTCCGGTTTTATCAAATGCAATTGTCTTAACTTCTGCAAGTCTTTCAAGTGCAGACCCAGTCTTTATGATAATACCGTGTTTGGCGGCACGACTCATGCCGCTTATGAGTGCAATAGGTGCAGCTAAAAGGAGTGGACAAGGAGTAGCGACAACTATGACTTGCAGGAACCGCAGCGGGCTGCCGCTAATTGCCCATGCAGTGCCTGCAATTGCAAAAGATATGATAGTGAAGGGAATTGCATAGCGGTCGGTTAAGCGTACAAATGGAGACTCCGTTCCTGCTGCATTCTTTACGAGCTTGATGATCTGCTCGTACTGACTATCTTCAGCTGTATGCGTGGCCCGGATGGTTAATGCGCCTTGTAGATTCAGGGCTCCGCTAAGCAGCTGGTCGCCTGTTTTTTTATCAACGGGTAGACTTTCGCCAGTTAGGCTTGATTCGTCCAGGCTACTTTCTCCCTCTAGTATTGTGCCATCCACGGGTACAATTTCGCCGGGTTTAATTATGACTTTATCGCCAACACGCACTTGCGTAACAGCTATGTCCATAACTTTGCGACCCCGAAGAATATGTGCTTTTTTAGGCGCACGGTTTAGGAGTGCATCAAGCTCAATCCGCGCGCGTTTTTCGGCATAATCTTCCAACGATTCACCGCCCGTAAGCATGAAGACTATGATGATGGCTGTCCAATATTCGTGCAGAATGACTGATGTAATAATTGCGGTTGCGGCTAAGATGTCAATGCCGTATTTACCATCGCGGAGGTCTTGTATCATGCCGGACAAAAGTGGGATTGTGCTGAGGATAGCAACAATACCTAAGATCCAGTGCGCAGCAACATCAAGTCCACTAAGATCAAGGCCAAGACTTATAAGTGCGGCAATTACCACTAAGCCAAAATGTTTATAATCACGAAAAAAACGGGTCACCTTTTTAAACATTAAAAACTCCTTTTTCTGTACTTATTATAGCAGAAAACAGCGCTATCGTCTCTTAAGGATGTATACTGATGCGTAGAGATGAAAGAACTTATTACTGTTGGCCAATCTGCGCCTGAATTTACGGTAAAAGACGTCAAAGGAAAGACAGTAAAGCTTTCGAAGTTTAAACCTAAATCAGTCTTGGTTGTATTTTTGCGCTACTCTGGATGCCCTTGGTGTAATCTTGCATTACACCGCTTAACAATGGAGTACCCACTCCTAAAAGATAATAACTGCGAAGTTATAGCCTTTATTCAGTCAACAAACGAAAACGTCATGGAAAATATCTATAAACGTCATGCGCGTACGCCGCCGTTCTCTATCATAGCTGACCCAGACATGAAAATTTATAAAAAATATGGTGTTGGAAAATCATTCAAAGCGATAGCTAATAGTGTGACAAAAATACCCTATTGGGTGCACGCGGTTCGCGAACATGGTTTTAAACAAGAGAAAATAGATGGTGACTTATTCTTGGTCCCTGCAATGTTTTTGGTGTCCGGCCACAGCAATAAAATACTGCTTGCTTCATATAGTTCAAGCTTTTATGAACATGAAACATTTTCTAAGGTTTATGCTGAGCTCGGGTTTGTTGATTAACTTTTGTATGATGGGACTTGCCTCATCGGCAAATCAAAATTAGATTTGCTTACGATGACCTGATTACCCTAAGGTGCGATACCAGGCTAAAGGGTGCCGGGGAGTGCCACTGGCATTCCCATTCAAGTCTTACATAACAACCAAAAGCAAGAGCCCCGCTTACGCAGGGCTCTTGCTTTTGGGGTGCCTGATGGGACTTGAACCCACGACCTGCGGTACCACAAACCGCCGCTCTAACCAGCTGAGCTACAGGCACCATAACCGCGTCATTATATCTGTTGAACCCTTATTTTTCAAGGAGTTGAGAATAATTGAGAACTAGTTAACAGTAGCGCGTCATATTTTCACTAAAGTGAAGTAAGGTATAGAATAGGATAACTATGAAAGCAGCCCGAGCAATAATCATCGAAAACAATAAGATATTAGTTATGTACCGTAATAAGCAAGGTAGTCAATACTATACCTTAGTTGGAGGGCGTGCAAATGATAATGAAACTCCTGAAGATGCATTGGTGAGAGAAGTTAAAGAAGAAACAGGACTTGAAATAACGCATGCCCGGCTCGTGTATGTTGAGTACCATCAACCACCATATAACGAGCAGTATATTTACCTGTGTGAAGTTGCTCCACATGCTGATATAGCCCTGCAGGATACCTCTGAGGAGGCATTCCTAAACAACCTGAGCGTTAACATTCATCGCCCTCAGTGGTCAGATAAAAAAAGCTTTGCAGTGCTACCATTTCGTACACCACAGTTACAATCTGCAATTGTTACGGCCTTAAAAAAAGGTTTCCCTAGAGAAGCTATTAGCCTCTAACATATCTTAAAATTAAAACGGCTCCTTTTACCAGGAGCCGTTTTAATAACCTAGAAAAAAACTACTAGACCGTGCGTGTTGTTACCGAATCAACTGGCTTAATTGCAAGGCCAACACCCAAGATTGCGATAGCAAGCGCAAGGTGCAAGAAGTTGTCTGCCATATTGACGTGGAAAATACCCAGAATGGTATCTTTTTGGATAAATCCAACCACTGTTACAAGTGCGTAGACAGCTCCAAATACTAAGAAATATAAGCGGGCAGTTTTTTCGCTGTAATATCCAAGTCCAAGTGCAGCAACACCTGACAAGATGTGAATAGCATTATGAATGCCACCAACCATAAATAACCCAAGTAGGTAGCGCATGCCATCATCGTGTAATGGCGAAAACGTTGGTATGAATCCGAGGATACCGACTAATAGAAATACCGCTCCGAACAAGATCGCTAACTTTTTTAACATCTTATTGCTCCTTAAAGCTTAGATTAAGCTGATGCTTAATTTATTTCAATATAACATAGGCACTGTAATTTTTGTATAGACATAAAATGTATATACTATGACTCAGATGAAGCAAAATTTGTACAAGTTTACTGATGTTTGGAATGTTCCTGTTGGAATCGATAAGGCTGAGTTTGCAGTCCTTGATATGCCAAAGTGGAAAGAATGGTGGCCAGGTTTAGTGAAGGCAAAAATAACAGATCCAAATGTAAATATCGTTGATACAAAAATTGATGCAACCTGGAAAAGTATGTTTGGCTACCGTTTAGGTATACGTCTGACAATTTCAGAGTACGAAAAGGGCAGGTCAATTAGTTTTAAGAGCGAAGGAGATCTTGTTGGTGGTGGAGCCTGGAGCTTTGTGCCAGAGGGTGACGGCACACGTATGGATATTGTATGGAATGTCGAGACCCAAAAAACCTGGATGAATCTAGGCGCGTTTATTTTACGTCCTGTATTTGTCTATGCTCATGGGAAGCTTATGGATAAGGGTGAAGGGGGATTTAGGCGTTACCTAACAAAATAGTCTTACTTATTTTCCAAAATTGGTCACGTCAAAAATAGTAGTTTTATAATGTAATAGGCATATACTATAGGGTAATAATTATATGGAGTAATGTATGCGCTATCCTTTGGACCTAAAATTTAAAATTGCGGCAATTTCAAGTCAGATTTATGCAACCGATGCGGATGGCAATCAAGTTTTCTACGTCAAGCAAAAGCTGTTCAAACTTAAAGAAAACATCGAAATATTCAACGATGACACTAAAACTCAGAAAGTATATACGGTTAAAGCTGACAGAGTAATTGACTTTTCACCAGAATTTACACTTTTTGATGCTAATAATGCAGCACTCGGGAGCGTAAAGCGTCATGGTCGGAAGTCAATCTGGCGATCTAGCTACGATATTAAAATAGGCAGCGGTATGCAGTTTAGCGTAACCGAGACAAACCCCTGGACTAAAGTTTTTGACAGATTATTGGCTCAAGTACCGTTTCTTAGCATACTAAGTGCCTATTGCTTGCATCCACATTATGCAGTGAGTGATGCGAATGGGCAGGTAATTGCTTCGCTTGAAAAGAAGCCTGCTTTTTTTGAAGGCAAATACTCTTTTGACGGATCGCAGATTAATAATTTTGACGAACCAACTCATCGTATTTTCTCAGCGCTTATGATGATTGTTGTCTTGCGTGAACGTTTCCGCGGCTAGTTGAAAGTATTATATTTTGATAGGGACTAAGGCTCAAGGAGCACGCCATTTTTTGAAACATCTGGTACGCAGCACATACTCCGGTTAAAATAACATGGTCGCCTCAGCCCATTTAAGAGCTTGGAGCAGGATACCTCAATGCGCTTTTGTCGGGTGTCGACGTTGTTGGTTGCACCGATCCAGCGCAGCCATTCCCAACGAGCCATGGGGGTAACTTTTGCCCATAAAGCTTGTATTTCTGGACGGGCTTTGAGGGTGGCTTTCCAGTCAGCAGGTATATGAGGTTCTGGCCACTCTTTGATTGATTCTATCTCTAAATTTGCGGTCCCGCCAACAGCTAGTTTGGCTGATTTTTGCATTTCTTTATCAACATCTAACCAGTGACCACTTCTACCATCTGGTTCCAACGCTGTTTGAAACGGGAAGCGGTTGATTGTACCTTTGATCATTACTTGACCGCGTGACGGCAGCTGCTTGCTGGCAGAATCTGGAAGTTTGATGATGTTACGTGCATTAACGGTAAATAGTTGAGATTCAAAACTGATTATAGACATATATTTAAAGTCTATCATGAGTATGTTTAATGAACGGAGTAATATAACAAATCCAAGGATTGTTAAGACAAAGGGAGAGACACTTTAAATGTCGTACCAACATTTAGTTTAGTAGTATAACTAATAGTTCCACCAATTTTATCTAAAAGGATTTTAACCATATATAGCCCCAATCCCGTACCTTCAGAAAATTCCTGTATGGCATTTTCCGCTCTTGAGAATTGTTTGAACCCCTCGCGACTAAACAAAAAGCCCCACTTGCGGTGAGACTTTTTCTTTGGTACACCCGGAGGGATTCGAACCCCCGACCTGTGGGATAGAAGCCCATTGCTCTATCCAGCTGAGCTACGGGTGCATACCAGACCTTCATTATAACAGGGGTTATGCACTACATCTAATATTCATTGACCGACTGTAACTGAGTTTTAAACAATAGATTTTGATAAAGTTACAACTGGTGTCCCTACAAAGCCTACTTTGTAGGGGATGGTGCGGGATGAGGGAATCGAACCCTCCTCCTAAGTTTGGAAAACTTATATATTAGCCGCTATACGAATCCCGCAAATACTTTGAAAGTATACATGATTGGTACTCTGTTAAAAAGTAGTAAAATAAATAATCATAAGTACAATAACTATATAATTGTAAAAATTACAAAAAAGGTGCTTGCAATGTATATTTAAATTGGCAGGGTAAGAAGTATATTTATGTAGTCAAAAATATTAAAGTCGTTCCAGCAACCGAAACGTCAATAGAGAATCAAACTGGCGATGAATTGCTGACTATATATACTTGTACGCCAATGTGGTCATTTAAAGACAGGCTAGTCATTATTGCCGTAAAAGAAAGTCAGCTATGAAAGAGTGGCAGAGAACGGTTCTTCTTGTTGGATTAATAGCTTTAAGCATATTTCTAATATTTTGGATGCATCACAGAATAGATACTAACTTTGTTCGAAGCTTGCGTTAAAAGTTTCGATTTGATGAAGTAATTAAATTCTTCTCCTAAGTTTGGGTAACTTATATATATTAGCTGCTATACTATTCCCACATGAAATTTGCTTAACAGTACGTATTGTAGCATTACTCTTTATCTAAAAAGCTGTAAGATGAAGCTGTGGTGTTCCCAGTAATTGATCCGAACGCTAGTAAAGTATATACCGACATACATTACTAATAAGGCGCTTGTTACGTTCAGGGTGCTATATAATACTCTAGTTGAGATATTAACTGAAGATAAATCGTACTTTAGTATCCCGAGACTTCTGTGCTGCAGAGTAAGTTTAAAATATTTAATTACGGCTAACGGTAAAATTATCATTGATTGTACAAATGAATACAGGGGTAAAAATAAATAGACCCAGCTCCATCCTTTATCGTAATAAAGAATAGCAGTGTATATCCATGAGAGTACTATTAGAGCAACCATAGTAATGGGAAAATTAAGTAGTTCCACCCACCTAAGTGGGAATAGCATATACACTAAGAGGGAATTGTAGAATAACAAAAAGAAATGGTGCCATCCAAAACTGCCGATATTAGTAATGTGGTGCCTAAAACCACCAGCTAACCAATTAGTTCTTTGCTTAAACCAACTTTTTACGGTTGAGGGTGCGTAAGTATAAAAAGTAAATGCTATATGCTTAATTTTATAACCCATAACTTGGGCGATCTTACCGATTTCAATATCGCCTCCCACAAAAAAGTTAGAGTGTAACGATAAAACTTTCTGTAAAGTAGTAGCTCTTGCAATGTTACAGGCTCCTGATGTAAGCCATGGATCCATACGACGATTGTCCATAGCAATACTATATTCATAAGCCTGGAGTCGTTGTATAGCTGTTTTAGGTTTAGCGACTTCACATCTTAGAGATGCAATTTCGCAGCCAAGTTCGTTGAAGGTACGAACCAAATTGTTTACGTTATCTAATGAATAAGTG
>JAYTSU010000021.1:0-68971 GCA_043745485.1 Candidatus Saccharimonadota bacterium | reverse complement strand
CGATCGTATATGTTCGTAGTTCTCAGAAGTTGCTAAGAAAGCACTAGCGCCTAGCCGTAATCAAAATGCACCACATGTTGTGGTTTTGGGCAAAAATATGGCAGAGCTGTGGATAAGTAGCCAAAACTATGACAGTTTTTTGGTTAAAACACTTGTATGTGGGTAGGTGTGGGTTGTATATTCATGTTAGTGGGTAATCGTGGGTAAGCCAAAAATAGACTTATCCATAAAACAAAAACACAAAAACCACTGACCAATTAACACTAAAGGACCGACAAGAAGGTGGACTACTTCGAACGGAGACTCGACGACAAAAGGCGGCTTACTATACCCGCTGAACTTCGACACGAGTTTGCAACCGGCGTAGTCATAACCCGAGGGTTCCAAAACTATCTGCACCTTTACCCGAAAGCGGTATGGGACGAAGAAGTCGAACCAAAGCTCAAAGGTAACATCATTGACGAGCAAACGGCCGACTTAAACGTTCAATTCCGAATGGGCAGAGTCGAAAGCGTCATGGACGCCCGGCAGGGTAGGATATCCTTGGAGCAACATCACCTGGATTACGCTTTGATTACCAAAGACGTGGTCGCGGTACGAGCCGGTAAATACTGGCGGATCTTAGCAAAGAGCTAAGCTTCGCATTTTCTGAAATTAGTGTTTTATCTTTAACAATCTAGGCAAGCAGCAAAAGTAAGACCGACTCGAGATTAGCGATTCGGCAGTCAACAAGTGGGAAACAAGGGGATAACCACTTTCAAAACACCCTCGCACCTTTTTCAAACAAAACACCTCCCAAAACTCCACCTCACACACTTAGAAAGTCTCTAGAATATTCGTTTCCACCAGAAAAAGATGAATTAGTTGGTCTCAAAACCGGCTCTCGTATCTCATTTTTTTCGTTTACAGTTAACGGATAACCATACAAAAACAAAAATGTTCTCAAAAAAAACAAAAAGTTGACTGCTGAGTCGGTGACCTTGCAAAAAAACAAAAACAAGAAAAACATGCAAAAATCCAATATCCAAAACAAAAACCAACAACATATTCCAGTAATGCTCGATGAAGTGCTTCATTTTTTAGACCCCAAGAAAGAGGAGAAATATCTCGATCTGACGGCCGGGTACGGTGGGCACGCTGAGCAAGTACTGGAACGCACCTTAAATGCTGTCGGTTCGGTGCTCGTCGATCGTGATGAGATGGCCGTAATCCAGCTGAGTTCGAAGTTCGAGGGTAGTGGCATCAGCATAATGCACGAAGATTATGTGAGTGCAGCCCAAAAGTTACTACGAGATAATCGTAAGTTTCAGTTAGTGTTGGCGGATTTAGGCGTGTCGTCACCGCACCTTAATACGGCGAGTCGTGGCTTTAGCTTTCAGCAAAATGCGTCACTCGATATGAGGATGGACCAACGTCAGGAATTAACAGCAGAAATTATAGTGAATAACTATAACAAAGCTGCTTTGACGCAGATCTTGAGAACATATGGAGAGGAACCAAAAGCCTCGCAAATTGCGGACAGGATAATCAAAAATCGTCCTGTTAGCTCAACGCTACAACTTGCCCAGATCGTTGCCCAGGCTTGGCCGGGGCATAGTAAAGTCCATCCGGCGACCCGAACGTTCCAAGCGCTCCGGATTGCCGTGAATGACGAGTTGGGGCTCCTCAAAAAAGCCTTACCGTTATGGGTGGAACTGCTTGCCCCGGGAGGGCGTTTAGTTGTCTTATCTTTCCAAAGTTTAGAAGATAGGATTGTTAAACAGTTTTTCCAAGATGTTGCTGGAGACAGGTATGATACCGAACTGATTTTACTTACCAAAAAACCTGTTGTGCCGGGACAAAATGAATTAGTTTCCAATCCGCGCGCCAGGAGCACAAAGCTCCGAGCCGTTGCAAAAAATAAAAATAAGGAGATTTGTACGATTACGTAGTCTGAGATGAAAACCGAGCAAGAAAATTGAAACGTACTTAAGTTACGGTGATATTTTCTGACGCAGGTATTCGCTCAGAATGCGCATTGTACGAATCACCGAAAAAAAGAAAGGGGAATAGCTTAATGCCAATTACGGTAAAAAGTAGCTCCCGAGCCTACAAAGTCCGGGTAAGAGTCCTTTAAGGATTCTTATAACGCCTCAAGCTGCCGCTAAGACGGTGGCTTGAGGTACTAAGCAAACTCTTTACCAAAGACTAAAAACATACTCTGAAATAACCCTTACAACAACTATAAAAACAAAAAAGTACTAAACATGACATACTCATCTTCACTTGCGATGGGCCGACAACGGTATGCCACGCGTAATCAGAATGCCATAAGCTTTAAACGTGAACTGAAAGGTTTTGGGCCTATCAGTAACACGATTGTGCTTATTGTGCTTGCATGCATCCTCGGACTTCTGTACCTTACACAGGTGACTAAGACAAACGCCTACGGCTATAAAATTAATTCACTGCGAACGCAGGCCTCAACGCTTCAGACTGAACACGATGAATTAGAAGTTGCCTCCGCTAGGCTACAGGCACTCGACCGCGCTAAGAATAGCGCTGTTTCTAATTCGTTAGTTTCTGTTGCGCCAACGTCTGTAGTCCAGAACTGAGTTAATTAAACGTGCCCGCAGTAACGCCGTACCAAAGCCAAAAACCTAAAAACATTCCCCGCAAAATTACACCGGTGAGTGCTGTTAAGCGCGTCCGCATAATTTATAGCTGCTTGCTATTTTTAACCGTTGTATTTGTCGTCCGGTTGTTTTATTTACAAGTTATCCGTCATGATTATTATCACAAGGCTGCACTGCAGTCACAACTGAAGCAATACGAAATCCCGGCAGAACGAGGAACAATATATGCATATGACGGCGACAAATCGACACCCCTTGTATTAAATGAGAAGAAATATTTGGTGTATGCCGATCCAAAATATGTAAAAGATGTACTAAAAGAGGCGGCAGCAATTTCCAAAATTACTGGTGGTGATACGAATAAAATTATTGAAATTTTAAAGACACCAAAACTTAGGTATGTCATATTGGCTAAGAAACTCACGCGTGAGCAAAGTAATAAGATTAAAGATCTTGGCTATAACGGCTTAGGTACCCAGGAAGAGTCATACCGGACATATCCTGACGGTACATTGGCTGCACAGCTTTTGGGTTTCGTGAATAACGAGGGCAAGGGACAATATGGGCTTGAAGGTTATTTTAATGATGAGCTCAGCGGTAAACCTGGATATTTAAAAGCTACAACTGATCTCGATGGTGTTCCGCTAGCAGCTAATAAAGATAATATTTTGGTGGACCCTAAAAAAGGTAAATCGGTTAATTTGACTATTGATATTGGAATGCAGCGGATTGCCGAAGAAAAGTTGAAGGAGGGGCTGAATAACGTCGCGAGCAAACGAGGGAGTGTGATAATAATGGATACGCACACGGGCGCGGTAAAGGCGATGGCTTCATATCCATCGTTTGATCCCGCTAATTATGGAGCGGTCACAGACGCTTCAGTATACAAGAACGCAGCGGTGACTGATGAGCTTGAGCCTGGTTCTATTATGAAACCATTGCTCATAGCGGCCGCTCTCGATTCGGGTGCCATAAACTCGAATTTTTCATTTACTAATACCGGAAGTGTTGTGATAGATGGCCTCACAATAAAAAACAGTCACTTATGGGGAATTCCGCAGGAGGATCTCCAAGGTATTATGCAGCGGTCGTTGAACACTGGAGTGGTGGCAGTATTGCAGGCAGCGGGTGGCGGGACTATTAATGAAAAAGCTCGCACGTTTTGGTATGACTATATGACGAACCATTATTTTTTTGGCAAACCAACAGGTATTGAGCAGTCGGCTGAGTCTTCGGGGACTGTGCCAGATCCTAAAAAAGGCTATGGACTAAATTTTCAATATGCCAACACCTCGTTTGGTCAGGGAATGGGCGTAAACCTCATGCAGATGGCCGCAGCGTCAACAGCAGTCGTTAATGGAGGTACTTATTGGCAACCGCACATTATTGATAAGGTTGACGGCAAGCAACTGTCTGCTAAAGCATTGAGGAAAAACACCGTTTCAAAGGCTGCGAGCGACACCATCGTAAACATCATGACCAAGGTCGCCGGGGTTGTGTATAAAAATGCACTCAGGAGTGGTTATATGGTGGGGGGTAAAACAGGAACTGCTGAAGTCGCAGGTCCTGATGGCAAATACTACACCGACAGGGCAGACGGTACTTTTTTTGGTTTTGTTGGCGGCAGTGAACCGGATTATACGATACTCGTAATAAGCCATGAACCGCATATTGTTGAAAGCGCCGGTATTGGAGCGGCAGAACCAATTTTTGCATCAATCACACAGGCATTAATTGACAATGGCACTGTTTCGCCAGCCCTGTAGCTGCACCACAAACACTGACACATGACTACTGTATAATGACTAAGTAATGACACATAAAAACGAGCTGTTATTAAAACAAAAACTGGCTGAAACCAGTGGTACACATCCGGATGATTGGTTTATTGTCTCACGGGCTCGTCACGGCATGGAGCTGGTCTTTCATGAAGTAGCTGAGCAGAAGGGCACAGGCAAGGTTATTACCCAAGCATTTACTTGTGTCAGCGCTATAAATCCTATAATTGCCGCCGGTCATACACCAGTATATGGTGATATTTCTGAACAAACATTTTCAGTAACGTCTCAGACAGTTAGAGAGTTAATTAGTGATGAGGTTAGAGCGGTGGTAGTACAGCATACGTTCGGCATACCGGCAGAGATAGAGGCTGTAAAGTCCGCGGTAGCTCATTCGACACAAATACTCTTAGTCGAAGATTCAGCGCACTGCCTAGGTTATATACATAAAACTAATGGAATACCTGCTGCCGATGTTTCAGTCCACAGCTTTGGTGCTGAAAAATTCCTAAAAACTAATTTTGGCGGGGCGGTATGGGTAAGCTCTGCTATAGCAGATGCTGAATTTCGCAAAAAGCTGATATACAAGCTTGAAAATGTGCCGAAAACAAACGCCATAGTGAGCGCACGCGTATGGTTATACCCACGCCTGAACGGGATCCTAAATAGACTACCTGTTTCTTTGAGTACTGCTTGCAGAAATTTTTTTATTGCAACTAGACTGTTTAGAAGCCCTATCATGCCTATAGAAGAGCGAGCGGTTAATTTTGAACCGTGCCAACGGTTACGAAAGTGGCAGATTAGAAAAATACTCAAAGCCTATTCTGGATACAATGAGAATTATGCGCATCGTGCTGAACTTAGCAAACTATACAGTCATGCGCTAGGTTCCCGGACTACTTTAGTGAAGGCAGTGAGTCTGCCAGAAGGTTCGCACTTTGCACTAGTGAGGTTTCCAGTGCTTGCAAAAACTGCAGCCGAAGCCGACCAGCTTTTTACAGAATTCAGAAAAAAAGGCATGTATATAGGCAAATGGTACAGGCCGTTATTTTTCCCTGGGGTGCACGATCTTACACAGTATAGTTATGTAGCTGGATCATGTCCGATTGCGGAGGATATATCATCCCGAATCTTGAACCTTCCCACCGATTTAAGGATCTCAACAGAAACTGCACAGGAGATAGCGAATGCATTTAACGGTTAACCAGATTGGTGATGAGCAACATAATGAATACGATGACTTTTTAAAGCGCCGAATGCACAAAGCACATGTGACCTTTTTTCACACCTGGGAGTGGGGAGACTTTATGGAGTCGAGTGCGCTGCAATTTGAACGGATTGGTGTCTATGATGGTAAAAAGTTGGTGGCAACAGGACAATTTGCACTTAAAAAGCTCAAAATTGGCAGGTTTTGGTACAGCCCACGGGGGCTTGTGTTAGATTATGATAATCAGGAACTTACTACTGAAGCGTACAGAGCTATACAGAACTATTTTAAGGGTAAGAGTGGAGCAGCGTTTCTGCGCGTTGATCCAGACATAATCCGCGGCGAAGTGGCTGAACAGGCTTTGGACACCCTGAATCCTAAACAGGCTTATATCTTTAGCCAGGCAGAACGTGTGTGGCTCGTGGACTTACAAAAAGACGAGACAGCACTTCTAGCGTGGTTACGCGAACATGGTATGCGTAAAAAATTACCGTATTATTTAAGGCGGGCCGTAAAAGAGGGTGTGACGGTGCGTATGAGCAGTGACACAAAAGATTTAGAAATATTTATTATTATGCTGAACGCACTCAACAGCCGAAAAGGCGGGATTGGGAAGTATCCGGATGACTATTACCGCAAGCAGTTTGCGTGCATGGCACCAAGTGGGTATGAAAAGCTTTTTTTTGCTGAAAAGGATGGTGAAGTCTTGGCTGCATCGCTCGTAGCAATCTATGGCAAAGAAGGCAGTTATTTGCACGCGGCAAGTTCGGATGTGCAACGTGACCTGTCGGCACCACATCTGTTGCAATATGAAGTCATGAAATATATTCAGGCCAACATTCCTGAAGCGCTTCATTATAATTTCTGGGGCATAGTATCGGAAAAGAACCGAAGTGCCAACCATCCACGTAACGGATATTCGGAGTTCAAGCGGAGTTTTGGCGGCTATCAGGTTGACTATATTCGTGCCAGAGATTTTGTTTACAAGCCACTCATTTGGCGCTTGGCGTGGTATATTGATATGTACAGGACAAAACGCTATAAAAATGACTAAAAAAACACTATACTTAGGCCTAGCATGTCAGTCGTAAACATCACCGTTGATATAAGCACATTGACGCATATTTTACTCCTCGGATTCGCGGGCTTTACATTCAGTATGCTTCTAACGCCACTTTATACCACCTATGCCTATAAGCACCAGTGGTGGAAGAAAGCGCGTACCACAGACGTTTCAGGTGGCATAGCAACAGTTTTTCAGAAACTGCATGGCGCAAAGCATCGCAGGAATATTCCAACCGCAGCCGGTATTATTTTTGTACTGGCCACACTCATAGTTACGCTTACATCAAACCTACAACGTACAGAAACCTGGCTCCCATTGGCTGCCATGGTTGGTGCCGGGCTTATTGGGTTTGTAGATGATATGTTTAACATCCATAGCAACGGTGGCATAGCAGGTATGCGTGCCAAGATGAAGATGTTTTTGATTACGATGGTGGCACTGGTCGGCGGTTGGTGGTTTTACGTTAAGCTTGACGTAAATAGCATTCACATTCCACTTTTGAATAACCCGTTACATCTAGGCTGGTTGATAGTGCCATTGTTTGTTTTGGTAGTCGTGTCTACCGCTAATGCTGTTAATATCACCGATGGACTTGATGGACTGGCAGGCGGTCTCTCGGCAATTGCGTTTGCAATGTATGCAATCATTGCATTTTTAGAGAAGCGCTACGGCATTGCGGGATTCTGCATGACGATTGTAGGGACACTCCTCAGTTACACCTGGTTTAACATATTTCCAGCACGGTTCTTTATGGGAGATGTGGGATCATTTGCCCTGGGGACTGCACTGGGAGTAGTTGCAATGCTTACGGATACGGTGTTGATTTTACCAGTTATTGGGCTCCTTTTTGTTGTAGAGGCTGGTTCAAGTGCGCTCCAGATGACGTCCAAGAAACTCAGGCACGGCAAGAAGATTTTCAGAATTGCTCCAATCCATCATCACTTTGAAGCACTGGGCTGGGAAGAAACCAAGGTTACTATGCGCTTTTGGATTATTGGCCAAGTAATGGGCGTAATTGGGCTGGCTCTGTTCTTTTTTAGTAAACAGTTATAAACAAAGCAACAACAAACATGCAAACATTACGGGCTCGTCGACGGCCAAATAGTAATAACACAGAACAGCGTCGCCATAGGCCGGATTATTGGTTGCCGTTGATTGCAACCGGGCTTCTAGGCATTGGAGTTGTGGTTGTGTATGCCATTAGTCCAGGTGTTAGTAACCATAATAATGTCTCGGAAGCATATTATATTACCAAACAGTTAGTTGCGGTGGGGCTTGGTGGTATAGCTTTTGTCTTGCTTTCGCGAGTGCCATATCAGTGGTGGCGACATGCTATAAAGCCCCTTATTATTGCATCAATCATTACAGCTCTGGCGGTGCAGTTCTTTGGCGCTCGGGTAAATGGTGCGTATAGATGGGTACAGATCGGAGGGTTTTCTTTTCAAGCGGCTGAGCTTATTAAGTTTACTTTACTCATTTGGTTAGCCGACTTATTGGCGCGTAGCAAAAAATCAGGCCTATTAGATAATTGGCAAACAACATTGAAACCGCTCGCTATATGCTTAGTAGCTATCGCTATAGTGGTTGGGCTATTAGAAAGTGATCTCGGTTCGACTGCGGTGATGATCGGCATGATTGCTGCTATGGTGTTTGTGGCAGGATTGCCACTCAAGCGTATTATGATGATAGGTGGTACGGTTGCCATTGGCATTATATTGCTCATCTCAGCCATTCCGTATCGTCGGCAACGTCTGTTGACGTTTTTGCACCCAGCAGCCAACTGTCAAACTACAGGCTATCAGTCATGCCAAGCGCTCATTGCAGTTGGGTCAGGGGGAATGTTTGGCCTGGGTCTTGGTAAGAGTGTCCAGGCGTATGGTTATCTACCTGAAGCATCTAACGACTCTATTTTTGCTATTCTATCAGAGAAATTTGGCTTTGTGGGGATGACTTTAATCTTGGCCGCGTACGCCGTTTTCTTTGGTCGCTTAGCTAAAATAATCGAAAAAGCTCCGGATGATTTTGCCGGCTTTTTAGTGACCGGTATGTTGGCGTGGTTTAGTGTGCAAGCGGCTATAAACATTGGCGCCATGATTGGACTTTTACCACTCAAAGGCATCACGTTGCCGTTTATTAGTACGGGAGGAACCAGTGTGTTGTTTGTCACAGCCGCTTTAGGCCTAGCTTTCCAGATTTCGCGGTATAGTAGGTATAGTATTGCTAATAATCAACTAGGAGATCCGTATAATGACGATCCTACTAACGGGCGGGGGCAGCGGCGGACATATTACACCGCTGCTCGCCGTCGCGCGTGAGCTTAAGCGCCTCGACCCGAGCGTAAGGCTTGTAGGTGTCTGCGAAACAGACGCCAAATTTTTGCATTTATTTGAGGATGAGCCTGCTATTGATGAGGTGAGGCTAGTTAGAGCGGGGAAATACCGCCGCTATGCTGGATTAAGCCGACTTGAACGTCTGATGGATGTTCCTACATTTGCACGGAACATTCGAGACGTTGGCCGGGTGGTTAAGGGGTATGCGCAAGCGCGGAAAATGCTAAGAGAATTACGCCCTGACGGAATTTTGATTAAAGGGGGTTACGTGGGGGTGCCTGTTGGGCTCGCTGCGGCACACCTTAACATACCTTTTATTACACACGACTCTGACTCAACACCCGGTCTTGCAAACCGAATTATCTCAAAATGGGCTACTGTACATGCAACGGGAATGCCAACGCAGTTTTATGCTTATCCTGAAAGCAGCATGGTCTACACCGGTACACCCGTATCATCTGATTTTAAAATGTTAAATCCTACTCTGATTACAGAATACAGAAAAGATGTAGGGCTTTTAGAATGTTCACAGGTCATTACAGTTATAGGGGGGAGCCAGGGTGCGTCTCAGCTGAACCAAGACGTTGTGGCTGTGGCAGGCCGCTTGATGCAGCATCATCATGATCTTGGAATCCTCCACATTGTTGGTCCAGCCCATGAGACAGATATGCAGCATGCATATAGCAAAGAGCTTTTGGCAGACGAACGTAGAAGAGTGGTCGTCAAGGGATTCGTTTCTGACGTTTTTCGTTACACAGGTGCCGCCGATGTGGTTGCAAGCCGTGCATCTGCTACTGTTGTAGCTGAACTTGCAGTGCAGGGAATTGCAACTATAGTAGTGCCTGGGCAATTAGCGGATGATCACCAGACCGCAAACGCCAAGCATCTTGCAGATGACAACTTAGTGCTACACATCTCACACGCTGATAGGGAAGGGCTCTTTGCGGCTATAGATGACTTGTTGCGAAATGCAGGCAAACGTCATGCTCTTGCCGTGGCATTGCAGTCTATAGGCAAGCCAAAGGCCGCAACTGAGTTAGCGGAGCTAGTGCTCAAGACGTTTGGAGTGGGGGCAAAATAGTGGCATTACCGTTTAAAAAAAAGAAAGTATCAGGACGGAGGTCGCCAGTTACTCAAACACAAAACCGGCCAAAGCCCACTTATTACGGCAATGATATGCCGCGCAGTGAAGACAGTGTACGCGCCCGACATATAACAGATCAAAAGCAGACGATATTAAAAAGACTTCGTCTGGTTCCAACCGTGGTTGCACTAGGGGCTATTTTGTTAAGCGTTGCATATAGTACAACGCTTTCTACGGTTCCTGGGATTACATTTGTTGGTGATGCGTCAATATATCGGACAGTAACCGAATACAAATCAGGAATTGGCAAAGTCCTTGAAGGTTCCTTAGTTAATAAGAATAAACTAACTATCAATACAGTTGCTGTTCAGGACTCGATAATAAATAATTTTCCGGAACTCGATGTTGTGACAGTAGGTTTGCCCATTATAGGGCGACGTCCATCAGTAACCTTGCACGTTAGAACTCCTACGGTAATCCTTACAACCAGAACTAACTCGTTTGTGCTTGATTCAACCGGTAAAGCCGTTACGGAGTCCAAGAAGCTAATTAGTAGCGTAGCAGGCCAACTACTCATGGTACAGGATCAAAGTGGACTGGAGCTACGCGTTGGCGATCAAGCGCTCACTACTGATGCAGTGGCGTTTATGACTTCTATTTCCGCTCAGCTAAAGGCTAAAAAGATAACTATAGTGAGCTTTACGCTGCCGAGTGGCGGCAACGAAATAGATGTACGCCTAAAAGACGTGGCTTATTATATAAAGACTGATAGTGCAGGGAATGCTCGTATTCAGATTGGGGACTTTTTGGCGGCTCGGGATAGCGGGGCGTCGCCGGTGGAATATATGGACGTGCGTGTAGAGGAGAAGGTGTTTTATAAGTAAGGAGGTTAGGTGGCTATTTGTATCTCCCCCGCTGCTAGCCCCTGCTTGTTCGTAATATGTTCATTTTATATTGTATTATATTAAAAAACTATATAAAACTATATATTTACCAAAATGCAAATAGCAAAACAGGGGAGTGAGGCAGGGGTAGTGACGGTAAAATTTTTAGCGTGAAATGACCGTGAAAAGTATACAAAAAAACTATAATATACAAAAAGCAAGTGCTTTACGGCGTCTACCAGTCTGGTAAAAGTAGATATGCTAATAATGCCAGCGAATAACGATTTAAGTAATAATAACGTAAGGCATATATAGTGCGTGGGTACTTAACAGAGATAAGTAGTGTTTTAACCCCTGCTATAGAGGCATAGCTAATCATCTATTTCTACTATATGTTAGTCGCAAAATATACATTGTACGACGTCTAGTCTATGCCTACTGCTACTCTTGTTTAACTTTCGTTGCTAGTGTTTCCTGTTCTGCTTTCCTGTTTGTTTTTATATTTTTATATAATCCCTGTTTATTACAGTGCAATTTCAAAAAAACGCCTTATCTGGCGGCCTGGCTTATCTTTATTTGACTACTACCCTTGTTCGTAATTTGTATACAAATGAATTTATTTATCTTCCATATCAATTTGTACAGCCCGTAGCCAGGGGTTTATGCCATCGCTGCCGATTATAAATCTTTTAGTTTGACCGCCAAATATAGCGTCAACTCGAACGTTACTAAGACTTAGGGTATCGTCACAATCTGGAAAATGAGTTGAGATCTCTCTAACAATGCCTCTAAATATTCTATGATATCTGGTGGCAGTTCTTACGTAGTCTTCAGGACTTAAGCCATCGAGACTCGCTTCAAGCATTAAATCTCGTGCATCTTCTCCCTCATACGTGAAGACTATGGGGGCAGCTGGTAGTTCCTCATTGCTGTGCATAAATTAGCCTGTTCCTATTCGGCGAGGCTGTATGTGGCTTTGGCGACGCGCTTGAACTGTGGCTTGCCTTGGAGGTTCAAGAGGATAGTTGTTTCTTTGACGAAGCGGTTTTTAAGGACACGCTTGACGATTTCGTCGCGGTGGAGTGGCTCGTTTGCCTTCTTGAGGACTTCGGTGATAATGTCGGCGACAGTTCCCTTTTTATAGCCCCATTCTTTCAAGGCATAGATTCCGCGGCCGATAAGGACGAAGCGGTCATCCTTGATAAGTTCATTGTGAATAGCCTGGGTTGTAACATCTTTACGCTTGAAGGCTGAATCCTTGATGCTTGATGCGATGTCGTTGAAGTGCATGTGTTTGCCACTTTCAAACAAAATGACATATATCTTGTCTCGAATGTTCTTTGGATTGACCATAGGCCACTTTGTGAGGCCCCAGCGACCATTAAGTGTGGCTACAAGCTTGCTGACGCTTGCGAGTGCCTTCACATGGGCAACGTTTTCATCTTTAGTAATGGCGGCAATTGCTTCAGGAGTTGTTGGTTCAGCAATCTTCTTGATGGCGTCCACCACTGCGCCAACCTGCTCTTTTATGACTTTTTCACTGTGTTCGCTAGCAATGCCAACAGCGTGGAAAAAGTTATCGTTTTCATCTATGACGGCAAGTTTTGGACATAGCATAGCAATGAAAGAAACACGAGCTTGGTCGAGTTTGTTATTATCTTTAGACAGCTTAGCACCGAGGTCGCTGACACGAGCAACTTTGCCCATACCAAGGAGTTCTTGAACCATTGTTTCTTGCATGGCAAGGATGTGCGGCATGTCGCCCTTAGCTGCATTACCCTGCAGCTTAGTTACAACGGCTTTTTCTAGCTGACGGACGCGCTCACGGGTTATACCAAGCAGTTCACCAATCTGTTCTAAGGTCTCTCGACGGTCAAAAAGACCAAAACGACGTGATACGATTTCTCGCTCACGTTCACGTTCGATAGTGCTTAAAACATCTTTAACAACAGATTCGATTTGAAAGGTTGTAGGGGCGGTATCTGCCATCGTGATTCAATCTCTCTTTCTTTATAAATATAGAGGTGTAAACACCTTTTATATGAATATTTTAACAGTTTAATTTTTAAATGTCAATACTTATGGTCTTCTAAGTTATTGTAGCATCAAATGGCGCTCTATGCACAAACGGTTTATGGCAATATTGGCATGAAATATATACCTTTCTCTGGCAAAGTTGTGGATAAGTACTTTTTATTGCTTAAGTTTACTATTTCTTAGCAGTGCGGCGTTTTACAAAGCGTTTTTTAGCAGGTGCTTCATCAAGGATTTTCTTGGCGTCAGCCTCTGTTAGCTGTGTGGGGTCAACATCTTTAGCGATACGAGCATTCTTCTTGCCGTCTGTAATATACGGTCCGTAAGGGCCCTTTAGGATCTTGAGCTTACCAAAATCTGCGATGTTGCGTTCGGCTATCTGAACCAGCTTTTCGGCATATAAAACACGAGCTTCATCTTCGGTGATGGTCAAAGGGTCGTGTTCTTTGAGCGATACAAACGTTTTGTCGACTTGAATATAAGGTCCAAAGCGGCCGATGTTGCCAAGGATTGGGCGGCCATCTTCTAGTGCGCCGATGGTTTTAGGTAGGTCAAACATCGGAAGCGCTTGTTCTAAGGTGACAGTATCCATTGTGGTTTCTTTGGGTAATGGTGCAAATGCCGGCTTCTCGTCGTCAGTTGTCTCACCTTTTTGCAGCATTGGGCCATAGCGTCCAAAGCGGACAACGATGGGTTTATTACTTTTTGGGTCTATACCTAACGTGCGTGACTGTGACGTTTCGGCACGTGATACATCGGCAGAAGCTTTAATGAGTGGTTTAAAATCAGTGTTATAGAACTCACTTATCATCTTATTCCAGGCGGTTTTACCATCGGCGATATCGTCAAATTCTTTTTCAGCTTTGACAGTAAAGTCATAGTCTACAATCGGACCAAAGTACTTGGTTAAGAAGTCGGTAGTAACTTCTGCCACGGCCGTCGGCATCAGTTTGCCGCGGTCTGCCCCAAAGCGTTCCTTTATAGTGTCTTGCTTGATTTCGGTACCGCTCAGTACGGCGCTGCGTACTTCGCGCTCATTACCTTCAAGATCTTGCTTCTCAACATAACCCCTGTCCTGAACGGTTGAGATGGTCGGTGCATAGGTGCTCGGGCGGCCAATACCCATCTCTTCCAAGGCTTTAACAAGTGAAGCCTCAGAATAACGAGCAGGTGCTCTGCTAAATGTCTCTGTGGCGGTAATACGCTCGTTTTGAAGGCTTTGACTCTCTTTTAGATCCGGAAGGAGGCTGTCATCCTTACCCCCACCGTAGACACGCAAGAAGCCATCAAAGACTAAAATCTCGCCCTTTGCCACAAATATTTCTGGGCGGCTTGAAATAACGATGTTTACATCTGTTTTATCAGTGACAGCTGGCGACATTTGGCTGCTGAGCGCCCGCTGCCAAATAAGTTTATAGAGCTTCTTTTGTTGGTCGTCTTCCCCTGCAACCTCAGTAGTAAAGTCGGTGGGACGGATAGCCTCATGGGCTTCTTGAGCACTGGAGTCTTTTGTCTTAAATTGTCTGAGAGTGTGATATTTATCACCAAATTCTTTCTTAATGTAGCTTTGGGCGGCATTGATGGCAAGGCCAGACAGAATGGTGCTGTCAGTACGCATATAGGTAATTTTTCCGCTTTCGTATAAACGCTGAGCGACCGACATGGTCTGGCGAACGGTAAAACCAAGGCGGCGAGCGGCTTCTTGCTGGAGTGTAGAGGTGGTGAACGGCGCCCCCGGATTGCGGCTCCCTGGCTTTTTGGTAACGCTTTTAACGGTGTAGCTTGCACCAATACAGTCGCTCAGGAATTTTGTGGCTTCTTCAAGAGTACTTGGCTTATTGTTAAGCTCCGCACTAAAACTGTCGTTGCTGCTTAAAAACTCCCCTATAATTTTATAAGAGCTCTCTGCCATATGGGCGGCAATGGCGCGCTCACGTTCGACAATCAGGCGTACCGCAACAGATTGGACTCTGCCTGCACTTAGGCCTGCACGGACTTTTTTCCAGAGAACTGGTGAAAGTTCATAGCCCACAAGCCGGTCAAGTACGCGGCGAGCCTGCTGGGCATCCACCAGGTGCAGGTCAACTAGTCGTGGGTTTTGGATGGCCGCCAGGATTGCGGGCTTGGTGATTTCATGGAAGACAATACGTTTTGTTTTCTTGATGTCCAACCCAAGCGCCATGGCGAGGTGCCAGGCAATGGCCTCTCCTTCGCGGTCTTCATCAGTTGCGAGCCAGACTTCTGCCCCCTTGGCTAGTTTCTTGAGCTCTGCAACAACTTTCTTTTTTTCCGGGCTGACTTCATAAGTAGGTTCAAAGTCATTAGCCTTATCAATGCTGAGGCCCTTTTTTGGCAAATCACGAATGTGGCCAAAGCTGCTTTTGACGATATAATCTTTGCCCAAGTACTTTTCTATAGTCTTGGCTTTTGCGGGGCTCTCTACAATTACTAAATTTTTGCTCATGCTTATTGTTTCTCTAGTCTATCAAAATAATATGTAATGTCCTTGCCATAATAAATTATTAGCCGACAAAGATGTACCCTACCTTAATTCTATTTCGAATGCAAATTTGGCTATTACTATTGTAAGGTATCCTACTCACTCATGAATTTGCCAGCTTTATAGCCAGCCCACAGTCCAAAAAGGGGCCCGACAAGTCCGCCGAGTAACAGGCTCCAGGCACCAAGCGCATTACCTTTGTCAAGCTTAGTTCCTAGCAAGCCACCAATGATGCCACCTACCGTAATGCCAATAAATATAAGCGTTTTCATACGGTGTAGTGTAGCACTTTATAAAGACCAGTGATTGGCGCCGAGGGGGCGAATCTTGCCGGTTATTTCAAGCATAGTGAGTGCTTGGTTAAAACGACTGGCTTCAAGTTCGGTTTTTGCAAGTAGTTCCGCTCCGTCGCTTATTCCTTGTTCTAAAAGTGATAGTATGGCAGTTTCTTCATCAGTTGCACCCAAAACCACCTTTGGCTCAGCACTGAGGTCTTGCCATTCTAAAGCTATTAAAATGTCCTCGACACAGGTTACGGGGATGGCACCAGCTTTAATGAGGTTGTTGCAGCCGGCGCTTAAAGGGTTGGTAATATTACCTGGCACTGCAAACACTGGCTTGCCGAGCTCAAGGGCGTGGCTGGCAGTATTAAGGGTACCACTGCGTGCCGCAGCCTCAGTTACCAACACACCATCGCTCAGAGCAGCTACTATACGATTGCGCTTGAGGAAGTCGTAGGCATGTGGCTGGTAGGTGCCGTCATACTCTGTGACGACGACGCCTCCTGTTTGGACAATTTGACGTGCTAGGTTGGTATGGATACTGGGGTAGACCTTTTTCGGTCCCGAAGGTAGCACGGCTATTGTTTGGCCACCCGCATCAATACACGCTTTGTGCCCGATGGAGTCGGTGCCAAGTGCAAGACCGCTCACAATCACAACACCTTTACTTGCAAGCTCACTCGCGAGGCTCTGGGTAACACCCCTGCCGTATGGGGTAATCTTACGGCTACCAACAATAGCCAAGCGCGGACGTTTCATAAGATCATCAAAATTATTACCTATAATGTGTAGCTTCTCAACGGGACTAGCAAGCTGCAAAAGGTCATGCGGTATATCTGGTGATGTAAGCGTTAGCATATTGACAATACCCTCCTAATGTATTTAAGTATTGACATAATGTCATAAGTTTGCTAAAATGGCAATCCGTGAGTCTCTTTATGAGATTTCAGGTACCTTATACCCCTATTTAACGTTTATCTGAGTAACATCAGATAAATTCGTTAGCTGTTTTAGAACGTGCTTTATAAGTTGTTACCCTCCACTTATCTAGCTACGCATCCCCAAGAGTCCAGCAAAACCCCTCAGCTGGCTAAAACATAAGGTCGGTCACTTTCTAAAGATTTTTTGAGCCAAAACTTATCCCACGGGTAAGTTGTTGTCCCAATAAAATCTTTAGAAAATCACAACCGCTGCTTATGTTCTAGCTATCAGCTGCGAGATTTTGCCGGACTCTGGGAGTTGCAAGCGTTCTAGGACGGACTAACCCCTTTAACCCCGCGTTCCTCCCTCGTTTTTTTGAGGCTAAGAGTGATACGACGGTTATACCTCGAGTGGGCCCCACACCATATCTGCGCAACGTGAAGTACATTTACGAGAGTACTTGACCGCAGATATGGTGTGGGGAGGCCTTCAAGGTGGGTTGAAGGGTGTAATGAGCCTCCAGCGGTGCCCACCCCCTCTGGAGGCTCTTCATTTTAAGCCAATTTATAACACTTATACTAAAAGGATTTATAATTATAATTATGCAGCATGATATATCTACCGGTTTAGTTCACTTTACAGATCGAGAACTTAATTTAACTGGTGAAAAGCGTTCGCCAATCGATTATCGAGCCATGCCAATGGTCGCACTGCAAGTACGCGCTCGGGCCGATGCGTGCGCACATGAACTAATAGCACTTTATAGTGACCACGAAGATGGCATGATATCAGATAGGCCATATGCTATTCGAAGACTCAGAACTATCTCAGAAGAGCTTGAAGGTCTGGCTATCGGTACGCAAATAGTTGCTGATCTTGTAGAAATCGAAGCTATACAAACTATTAGATAAACTGGCGGGTGTCGGGCTGGAGATGGTCGGAGTAAATAAATTCGGTGATGAGTGCGTTTGTTTCGGCGTAGAGAGCCTTCAACTCCCCTTGCTCTGCTTTTGAGAAGTTCTTAAGAACATAGGCTGCGGCGTCTTCTTCAGTGCTGTGTTCTCCAGCTATGCCGATGCGTAGGCGTGAGTAATCTTCGCCAATGGCTGCACTGACCGATTTAATGCCGTTATTGCCTGCTGAGCTGCCGCCTGTACGTATACGAAGCGATCCAAATGGTAACGCAAGCTCGTCGTGCACAATCAAAATGTCTTTGTTGTCTATTTTATAAAACTGTTTTATGGCTTGGACCGCATCGCCGCTCATGTTCATAAGTGTAGTTGGCTTTATAAATATCACCCGTTTTTCGCCAACACGCACTTCTGCCACAAGGCTTTTGAGTGTTTTCTTCTCTTTCCATTCACCGTTTTGTAATTTTACGATGTTATCGACGCATAAAAATCCAACATTGTGCCTAGTAAATTCGTATTTTTTGCCAATATTTCCAAGTCCCACAATCAGTTTAGTTTTTTCATTGCCCACACTAAAATAACTCATAGTAATTGGTGTTGATTTGCGTTCAAAAAGTCCCATATGGGGTAGTATATCGTATTTAGGCTTTTTTGGTGCGGTCGGGGAGTTGGTCGGGGCGGAGGTTCTTTTTCCAGTCGATGCCATCTTTTTTCTCGCGAGGTTCGTGTTGGTCGATGTACCAAAACTTTACGGGTGTGCCTTCGAAACCAAAGGTTTCACGGAAGGTTCTGTCGAGGTGACGGCGATATGACCAGTGCAAAAATTTGAGTTGTGAGCCAAAAATCTTGAAGTTGGGACTGTCGTTGCCTTCTTCCTGGACAACATAACGGAGTTTTGGCTGGCGGTTTTTGAGACCTGCCGGTGGATGGCGATCGGTGGTTTTGTGCAGCCAGCCGTTTAGCTCTGTTGTCTTAATACGCTTATGACGAGTGTTAGACACTTCTACAACCATTTCAAAGATTTTGCTGACGTTTTGGCCTGTTACTGAGCTTGTGACTATCATTGGCGCCCATGGTACAAATTCAAATTCGGCCTGGATCTTTGGCATCATTGTGTCGTGGGTCCAAGCATCTTTATCTACACTATCCCACTTGCTGATAATGAGGATGAGTCCTTTGCCTGCTTCTTTTATCATGCCGGCGATTTTTTGGTCTAGCTGGACACTTAAGTCGTTGGCATCAATAAGGAGTAAACAGATGTCGGATTGTTCGATGGCGCTAAGGCTGCGGATAACGCTGAACTTTTCGACGCCTACTTCAATTTTACCGTTGCGGCGAATGCCAGCCGTGTCCATCAGCTCAATCTCTTTGCCCATAAATTTGACGGCGGTTCGGTTGATGTCTCGGGTGGTCCCTGCTCTGTCGGCCACAATAGCCTGTTGCTTTTTGGCTAGAGTGTTGAACAGTTGAGATTTGCCAACGTTTGGGCGGCCTAAGATGGCAAGTGAAATGCGGTCTTCGGCCACAACAATAGTTGCTTTAGGAATAATGCTGCTGACATATTCAAACAGCTCTTCGATACCGGCAGACTGGGTTGCGCTCGTTATAAAAATGTCCTTGATACCAAGGCGCTGGTATGGAGCCATGACGTCCGTGTCGTTGATGTGGCGGCCAAGTTTGTCACCCTTGTTAACTACTAAAATGACGGGTTTGCGTGTCTTTAATGCCATTTTAGCGACTTTACGGTCTTCCTCAGTGAGAGTTACATGTGACTCTATAACTACCAAGATGAGATCAGCGCTATCAGCTGCTTGGGCTATCTGTTCTTGGATAGTAAATTCAAACTCGTCGGCGGCTTTTTGCTTGAGTCCGGCGGTGTCTACGAGCCAAAAGTCCTTGTCATAAAAGGTTACTTTGCCATAGAGACTGTCGCGGGTAGTTCCAGCTTCGTCGGCTACTATTGCCTCACGCCGTCCAAGAGCCGCATTGAATAAGCTGGACTTGCCAACATTTGCGCGGCCGATAATTGCAACAATAGGAACTTTTACTGCCATAAGTTGTACTGATTATAACAGATATCGGGTATTGACAAAAGGGGTATAATGACGCGATGTTATATTTAAGCTTTTCTGAACTGGCCGTTTTCGATATCGCTCAACATATAACTGCCAAAAGTGATTCGGTGAAGGGTCTTAACAGTGTAGCCAAGGGCGCTGAAGGTGCGGCGAATTTGGCGGTTGCGTCCTTCGTGGATGGTTACAATCCAGTCTTTGTTGTTTTCTGCGTAGCACGAGTCATGTATGGAGTGGCTCTTGCCTGCCATGTGTTCAGCATCTTTTACTTCAAGGCGGAACTGGCTTAAAGCATTGTCGCCTATGTCCACACCTTTTTTAGTTATTGCATCAAAATCGGTGCCTTTGAGTGGATGCGCTACATGCACGAGATATATCTTATCTTTGACAAATTTCGGGTGCGTTAGCTCGTGGGCAAGCTGGCCGTCATCAGTCATCACTAACAAACCACTCGAATCTTTGTCCAAGCGTCCAACTGGCTTTAAGTTCTTATGTTCTTCTGGTAACAGCTCATAGATTGTCTTACTCCCCTGCCCGTCCCGAGAGCATACATAGCCAACCGGCTTATTTAGCACTATTGTCGTTGGCTCATGGGGTAAAAATATCCGTCTTTTATCCAAGACAACTTTGTCGTTTGCGGTTGCGTGATCACTCAGCTGAGCGGGTATATCATTAATAAATACCTTGTTTCCTTGCACTAACTTGTCGGCGGCACGTCGTGATAGGCCGGTTGCTTGAGCGATGTAGCGGTTTATACGCATCTTACAAAGCTATTAGATTTGGATCGTCTGCTGGATTTATGGAAGGATCGGATTGGGGAGTTATCATTTGATGGCTTTGTCCGCTCTTTTTCTCTTCTTCCTCAAGTAGTTTATTAAGGTCTGGTTTTGCATTTGGGTCAGTGATGGGCTGGAGGACTTTTTTGCCATTTACTCCAGAAGACGACTCAGCGGCTAGCGTATCATCAAGAGTGACTAACGGTGCTGCAACAGGTGCTGCCGATGCAGGAGTCATATCAGTGCCAGGAGTCTGGTCTACAAACTGCTTAACCTGATCATTAACGGTTGTTTGTTCGTCAGAAACAGACTGTGCATCTTCAACCGTATCAAGAGTCGAAGTCAAAGGTGTGCTGCTGTCAGTTGTTGGGTCGTCAACAGGCATGCTTATTACTGGCGTAACAGCCACTGGGTCTACTGCAACTGGTGCAACAACTACAGGGTCGGCCGCCACCGGCGTTGCAGCTACGGGAGCTTCATCAACAACTGGACTTTGTGCACCACCTCCAGTGCCCTCCAATACTTCACGCGCAATTTTTGCGACATCTTCTAGGGTTACTTGAGATTTAACAAGATATCTGTCAGCCCCAAGCTTATCCGCACGTTCTTTATCTTCAGCCTGGCTTAAGGCAGTCATCATAATAACTTTTGTATCACGAGTTTCAGGAGTTGAACGGAGTATATCGAGCATGTCAAAGCCACTAATTTTTGGCATCATAACGTCAGAGATAATAAGGTCCGGCTTTTCTTTAACAGCGAGTGCTAACGCTTCTTCGCCGTCATGTGCTGACACTATTTCATAGCCTTCTGCAAGTAAGCGGGCTTCATAAATTTCTCGTAAATTATTGTCGTCCTCGACGAGCATGATCTTTGACATCTTTGCTACCCTCTCTTGCTTATATGTTTATGCTTCAATATGGTCATTGTATCACGAACGAGCCACGACATCATTTGCTTGTTAACACCGATGCCTTGGCGCTTTCTTCTTGCATGAGTTTTTGAGCGCGGTCTGTACTGAGCCGTGGTAAGTTTATATAAAAGGTACTTCCTTTGTCCACAACGCTGTCAACCCAGATACGACCGTTGTAGAGCTCCACTATTTTGCGGCAAATAAAGAGCCCCAGGCCTGTTCCGCCAACAGTGCGAGTGTTTGAATTATCTACTCTATAAAACTTTTCAAATAAATGCTTAGTGTCCTCTGCACGTATGCCGTGCCCTGTGTCGCTAATGCGAAGTTGGACTACATTATCATCACCCGTTAGCCCAAGCGTAATTTTGCCGCTGTCGGTGTATTTGACTGCGTTATCAAATAGGTTCGTAATGACTTCACGGATACGGTCCGGGTCTACTAATACGTAATAAAGGGGTTTTATTACATTACCACCGCTGGCATCAATAACGCTGTTTGGTGCACCAAGGACAAATTCTACTGAAAGTGCCTTTTTCTGAGCGGCAAATTTTAATCCATCTGTTAAGGTTTCTAACATTCCGCTAAATTCAACCACTACAGGATGGTTTGTGAGCCGTCCGTCTTCTGCTTTGGCACTTGTTAATAGGTCTTGAAAGAGCTGTCCAAGATGTTGGGTGCTCTCGTGTGCTTTTTCTAAGAAATTACGAGCCTTTGCGTCAATAGTACTAACTTTGTCATTAAGCGCCAATGACAAGTATCCTTCAATTGCCGCAACAGGGGTACGCATTTCGTGACTGGCGGTGCTGACGAACTCTGCTCGTTGTTGCCCTTCTTTGCGTTCTTCAGAAACATCACGGAAAATACCCACTGCGCCGCGTACATTTTGATCGGCATCAAGCAGCGGTGAGACGGTAATAGCAAGCGATACAATACTTTTTGATTGGGTTTCTAAGTTTGCAGTATTATCCCTAACTGTACGCTTTTCGGTAAGTGCTATATTGACGGGGTCTTTCTCCGGAGCGTATGGCTCACCTTTTTCATTTATAAACTTTAATACCGATTTATAGTCGATTCCTTGGGCATTTGCTGGGTCCCAGCCAGTTATAATGCCCGCAGCCGGGTTAAACAGCTGGATGGTTCGCTGATCGTCAAGCAACATCACTCCATCTTCTATAGCGTTTAATATAATTTCTGATTTTAATTTCTCATCTTGCAGGTCAGCTGCTAATACATGTTCTGACTTCTTAGGGCCTTTGCCGAGATGCTTATTTTTGCTTACTACAATAATTACGGCAGTAGCCACCGCTGTAAAAACACCTGCAATGATAAGCATATATAGCATAAGAAGTTAACATGTATTATGGCGGTTATTGAAATATTTTACAAATAAGCATAAAACTAAGGACGAGTAATATTGGTTTTATTTTGTAGTAATTTCAAACTGGGTTACTATTAGCTTAAAATAACTTAAGCACTTTAATAGGAGATAAATGAAATTCTCAAAATCAAACCAAAAAGGCATCCTGCACCTTCAGGGTTTAATAATGTTACTAATTGTTGTAAGCGTAGTTGGTTTTGCAGGCTATAAAGTGTTACAAAACAGTAAAGCGGGTACAAATCCTTATTCAAATGGTCTAGTTACTGACGGATACAGTGTGTATCCAGACATACTTACTAACAAGCCTACATACTTATCTCCAGTATCTACCACGGCAGCTTCCACCGCATACCCAGTAGAATGTAAAAATGGAGGTAATACAGATCAATATGGGGCAAGATTGTCATGGAACCCATCTAAAAGAATCTTTAAGTGTGTGGTGTTTGATTATTCTACAAATACCGGCAAGATATCACTGCTCACTATGGGTTATGACGGTACTACGCCGCAGCTTATAAAAACAGAAGATATGAATATTAATGGTTCTTGGAATGCGGTCGGATTCCATAGCATAGATAGTATGGCAGTTATTAAAGACGGGACTATATCAAAAATTGCTGAGGTAGATGCTATAGGTGACGGTATAAACGCACCAAATAGAATCGGCATATACGATGTGGCCACCAAGCAAACAAATTACTTAAAAGATTCTAGCGGTAAGGTAATAGCGACGCCTGAAAGACTGTTTTCAATTGAGTGGACTCCAGATAATACAAAGTTATATTTTTTAAAAGAGGACTACAGAGATAACGCTTGGCATTTTAAAGTGTGTAGCATACCAGTAACTGGTGGTGATATGAACTGCGTTACGCCTACTGGCAAAGCTGACATAAATGATCAGTATGGGTTCGGTGGTCCAATATGGTCGTATGATCTGAGCTCATTGTACTTTGCGTCAACGCATAATGATGCAAACAATAATAGTGTGGGAGGTATATATAAATATTCAACAGCCTATAGCACAATCTCTAAGTTGTTTGATAGTACGGCAGGCTATTATGTATTAAATAGCATAAGCCCAGATGATATGTATCTTTTAGCGACAACAGTGCCTATTGGCGGAACGGGTTCCTGGAATCCTAAGATCTACAATACTACCAATAGCAGTTTAGCTGACATGGCTATGTCTGTATGGTACTTAGTATGGCAACCTCTTAGGTCTGGCATCGTGGCTACCACTATCCCTCCAGATTCTGGCCCAGTGCTGACGAGTAACTATTCGGTTAGTTGTAACGCAGGCTACGGTAAATTGTTAAAAGGCCTATTGCCTACTACAGTAACGTTCACGAACAATGGACCAGACGCCACACCTGCTAACAACGTGGGTTCAGTAATACTTACTACCGCTGCAGGTACGAATGTTGTAGCAAACACGATAATACCGAGCCTACCTAAGTACGGTTCATCTACTTGGAGCCCAACTGTTGGACCGTTTGCAAGACGGACAACCTACACCGTTTCTACTAACTACAAAAATCAAGCAGGTACCATGCTATCTACCTGCACAGGAACAACATCCTTTACTACAAAATAAAAGATCAAATATGTTTGACTTACTATGGAACCTAAGAAAAAGAAGTTAAATATATTAGTAGTATTTAAGTTAGTGGCAGTGCTGGTGGCAACACTAGCATTTGCCGCTATCATGAACCTCTATGTCGTACAGGCTTACCAAGTCGATGGCATTAGTATGGAGCCCACATTAATAAGCGGTGATAGGCTCATAATATGGAAGCTCCCTAAAAGCCTTTCAAGGATACGCCGTTCAAAATACCTACCAAAAAGAGGTGAAGTCGTAATACTAAATCATAAAACATTAGCGGGCGGAACTGCCTACGTCAAGAGAGTAATTGCTCTGCCCGGTGAAAGAATAATGATAAAAGACGGTAAAGTTAGCGTATATAACTCCAGCAAGCCACAGGGGTTCGAACCAGATCTTGGTACTTACTACTCCCCAAACCTACAACCTACCTATGGAGAAGTTGATAAAGTAGTCGAAAAAGATCATGTGTTTGTGATGGGAGATAACCGCGTAAATGGGGGCTCAATTGATTCACGTTCAGACCTAGGAACAATAAAACTTGACGACATAAATGGTAAATTAACTATAAGAATTTACCCAATAACAAAGTTACACTTTTACTAATATAATGGTTTTTTAAATAAGACTCGGTATCCCACGATAAGGATATATAGATAAACATTGAGTGCCGCTATTGTCACTACATCAGAAGCTAAAGGTTGTGAGCCGAGCCGAGTGATTGACATTGGCAAAACTGAACGTACAAACAATATGATTACAATAAAGAAGATAAGCTGAATTATTAATTTAAGTGCATAGTTGGTAATTTCGTGGACAAAAAATTGTTTTTTATTCCTATTGTTAGCGAAAACGTAGTTCTTTGTGCTATAGAGTTTGATCATAGGACCTATTAAACTTGCCGACAAGGTAGCCAAGGCATATGCCGCAATCCCTAAAACTCCCCAGAAAAAAATTACTGATGCATCTGCTATTTGTTTTGATTTACCATAATTATCCAAAAAATTTTGGGGTCTGTTGAATAAGATTAGATCTTTAAAACCAAGGTTTGGCCGAGCTGCATCTTTTACTAACAGTGAGGGAAGTTTAATAATTATCCCGCTCGACACTAGCCAAACTAGAGAGCAAACAACTACTGCTATAAAAATAGCAGTCCACGTAATCCCCAACCACCTTTTTGCGCCATGCGTCATTTCATAGCTAATTATACAAGATAACGAACTTTATCTATCACATAATGCAATTACTATACAGTTTAACTTTGTTGGTTATCTTCTTGAACAATTAAAGTGAGATTATTTTTTAAAACTACCATTTTATGGTGATCCCGAGGAGAGTCGAACTCCTCTTACCAGGATGAGAACCTGGTGTCCTAACCGATAGACGACGGGACCTTAGTGGCGCGGTAACTATACCAAATGGGCATTATTCGTTTTGTTCTCATCCTGGAACCAGGATGCATTAATTACTTTTTTGTGGCAAGCCACAAGTGGCTGGTGTCCAAGCCGATAGACGACGGGACCTTAGGCGGAACAGTTACAGACTAGAAAGTCGTGAATAACAGAGGTAATTTTACCACATTACCCTTTTATTGGCTACGATATGATGGCTTAACGAAGTTTTTCTAGGAAAGCCACAAGTTCTTTAGGAGTGATATCGGCTTTAATAATGTAGCCATCAGCATGGCTTTCAATTGCCTTACGGGCTTCATCGTCTTGTACGAGATTGGTGGTAATGATAATTTTTGAGTGCAGCTCTTTTGTTTGGAGTGGATCACTAAGAATCTTGAGGATTTCAATACCAGTCATACCCGGCACCATGAGATCAAGCAAGATAATATCGTACTGGTCTGTCTTAGCCAGTGCAAGGCCGTCATTGCCATTTAAAGCATTTGTCACGTTGTAGCCTGCCTTGCGGAGTGCTCTGTCATACAACTCACTAATAAAATACTCATCCTCCACACACAGAACTTTTAGGCCATTTGGGGTTACTTGAGTTGTTACGTGTTGGTCGTTGTCCATGTTATCTCCTATACATTGAGTGATTTTTTATCCAACCGTGAGCCTGACGTTCTATAGTTGGATTTGCGGAATCTTTAAGCTCAGCAGCAATACTTGCATACGGCACCAAAGAGAACCCAAAGCTACTGCCTTCATCTTCCTTGCTGTTGACCCACACATTACCACCATGCGCAGTTACTATTGCTTTCACCAGATAAAGACCCAGTCCACTACCACTGACACTACCTTTATTACGGTGATTACGATAGAACTTTGTAAACAAAAACTTGATGGTGCTTGGGGGCATACCAACACCAAAATCCTGAACGATCGTTTCGATGTTCCCATCTTTACCTATCTGAGAATGCAGAATAATCTTTGTACTTTCGCCGCTATATTTAATAGCGTTATCAACCAGATTGCTGACGACTTCATACACGCTCACTTTATCGACAGCAACGGTCGGGAGCTCTTGCTGCATGTCGAGCTCTAATGTCTTGCCGCGGACCCGTGCACGAAGCTCAATATCTTTGATAATCTCTGGCAGTAGCTCATTCCAGTTTGCTTCATGAAGGCTAAGGGTCAATTCATTTTCGTCAACCCGAGCAACGTTTAGGATGTTGCTCACAAAAGCTGTTAATGTTTGTGCCGAAGCACTCATCTTATGCATAAAATCGCGCAGCTCTGGAGTCAGTTGGTCGTCGAGTTCATCCTCAAATACTTCAATATAGCCACGGAGAACCGTGAGTGGCGTACGTAGTTCGTGGACCGCAAGAGCAACATAACTAGTGCTGTTATCTTCGCTGCCATAACGTTCTGTATGATCAAATAAAGCCAGGAGTGTGTCGAGGCCTGAAGGATTATTCTTAGTATAGTGAGCAATAAGATCAAATTGCTTTAGACCCTTATCTTCCATTAACTGCATCCGTACTCTGTTCCAAGATGATGAATCAGTTACGGTGCTGGATTTGGCAGAGGTGAGCCAGCTTTCGAGTGTGTCATTTGTTTGGAAAGAAAGTGGTAAGACATCGTTAATGGACGTGCCGATGATTTCTTCACGTGTTCGGCTAATATATTGAGTGGCTAATTGGTTAATAAGTGCAACTTTGTCGTTTGCATCAAGTCCTATAACAGGGAGAGGCATGAGCTCTAGCAGGTCGGGCTGTAACAATGAAGTGGCTGCCGGGGTTTGTGTAGTCTGGGAAGCTGTGGTTGAAGTTGCAGAAGGCTTATCACCAAGCCAGTAAATCTGCTTGATCATAGCTGTCGCTAGCTCCCGGCCATGTGTGAGCTTGTCTGGCTGCGGCGTCTCGACATTATTGGCACTTTCACTCATTACCCACACAGCTTGCCATACAGCCTTAAATGGTTCAGTTGCTGCCATAACAATAAGTTTAGAAATGCCCAATGATAGAAATATTGCAATAAGACCAGACCCAATAAATGAAATTACGTCGTTGAGTTTTAAAATTCGGTGCAAGAGCATGTAAGTAGCCAGTGTCAGTAAGCAGCTAAACATTGTCCAAATGAAGCCGTATACGTTTAGATCATTCGTGTATTTTTTGAAAGTGTCCATAGTTACGGTGCGTAGGTCACGGCTCCCGTATTATCTACCATACTAAACCACGTTTGGCCGGGGTTAAATGCAATTGGCTTGCCGTCGTCTGCCGTAAACGTCCATTGGTCTTGGCGGCCTGCTTTGCTCCAGTTGCCTTCTTGGACTGTGCCGTCCTGGAAAACATACATGTGACCGCTGCCTGTTGTGACGTAATCCGTATGTTCACCGTCAGTTGCGGTGCCTCGGGACATAACAATTGCAACGACAACTTTTGGTTCTAGTTGAGCCTCTGTTTTGAAGTCTAAGTGCGCTGCTCCGCCCTCACTCCTAAGGTAAGCATTATTGACGGCATCGTAATCATAGTGGACGTTGTAATAGTATGAGGAAATAGCCAGGTCGATGCCTTTTGCAGTAGGCGTGACGGCTTTTGCCTCCTTCTTACGTAAGAAACCAGTGTATTTAGCGCTTGTATAACCCTTTGCCTTTTCGAGATCATTAAGCCGTGCAACAGAAGTGTAGACGTTATGTGGTGCATAACGACTGGTAATACGATCATAACTACCGCCATTATAGAATTGGTCAAGGTCCTTAATGCCTAGGCTCTTAACGTCTGCCAAAGCCTGTGGAGCACCGCCAACGTGTGCAATTGAAGCATCAAAAGGCCAAAACCAATCAATATAGTACGGTCGCAGTGAGCGGATTGGGCCTATATAGTCGGGTGCAGTGTCCTGAAATATTGCGTTAAAGCGAGTTATGCCTCCTTCTGCTATAGCTTCAAAAATGACACTCGCATCTTTAAGGCCCGACTGTGGGCGGGCATCTGGACTGTTTTCTATCTGTACTGCCGTCACCGGCCCAAGACTTGTGCCGATTGGGACTTGCAGTCCACTGAGCTTGGACGCTTCTGTTGTTGGTTTTGGTACTACGACTTTTTTGACTACCTTAACCGCTACGGGCGTAGGTTTCACCGGCTTTCTAATCACAAACCAGTAGGCGCTTGCACCCGCTCCTCCGAGCACTAGAATGGCAACAACGACGGCTATAATCCATTGCTTTTTGCCATGAGGCATATGTGGTCTGTAGTTAAAGATATGCTTTTTTAGGGGTGCTTGAGTAGTATCAGGTACAGTGTTTGGCTGTACAGCATCGTCTGTTGTTACAGCTGCGGCACGGATGTCCTCATCGGCAACTTGCCTTGGCGTTTTAAAGGCAGTCTCCCGTGAAGAAGCTGCTAGCTGTACTGTGTCAGGAGTGGCCGAAACATCCTTATTTGAGTCCAACTGTAACTTTGGCCGACGCGGCTTACGAATATCATCCATTTGCTATAAATTGTACCATAAGCGTTACTCCACGGAACAGGTTCTGCGGAGTTTGCAAGATCAACCTAAAATATATCTACTGGCTTACATGCAGTTACTTTCGTTTAGGCAAAGGTATCGCTACAGCCGGATCACTTTGTTGAATGCTCATAACCTCTGATACAATCTCTTTATATGTATACAAAAAAACTCATTGAGCGGTTAACCACGTTATTAGCGCCAGAAGGTTTTACACTGCGCGCAAACAGTGAAGCCAAGTATCCCGCTCGTACATTGCCTGATGGAGCCATTGTGACGCGCTCGGCCCCAAGTCCTACAGGCTTTGTGCATATTGGAACTATTTATATGTCTCTTATCAACAAGCTGGTTGCTACGCAGTCTGGCGGTGTTAATATGCTAAGAATTGAAGATACTGACAAGAAAAGAGAGATAGTAGACGGTGTTAAAACGATTGTGTCTGCATTGGAAACGTTTGACCTAAAAGCAGATGAGGGAGTTACGGCTGAAAGCAAAAATTATGGACAATATGGGCCATATTTACAAAGCGAACGAGGAGCAATGTATCTTGGGTATGCAATAGATTTATTGAATCGCGGGCGGGCATATCCGTGTTTTGCAACTAGCGAAGAGCTTGATCAAAATTATAAAGCACAGCAGGTAGCTAAAGTGCGCCCTGGCTATTACGGCACATGGGCGTTGTGGCGCGACCGTCCAGAGACTAAGATTATTGCTGCCTTAGATGCTAGTAAACCATTTGTGCTTCGTTTTAAGTCGCTTGGTAGTCATGAGAAGCGTGTCAAGATACATGATGTGTTAAAAGGAGATTTGGAGCTGCCCGAAAATGACCTCGACGTGCCACTTATAAAGAGTGACGAATGGCGTTTGCCAACCTATCACCTGGCCCATGTTGTTGACGACCATCTGATGAAAACCACGATTGTTCTAAGAGGCGATGAATGGCTTCCAAGCACGCCACTCCATATTGAGCTGGCAGAAGCACTTGGCATAGCACCGTTTACCTACGCGCAGTTTGCACCTATTAGTATTATAGACAACGGTGCTAAGCGTAAGCTCAGCAAGCGTAAGGACCCTGAAGCAAATGTGACCTTTTTTATAACAGCAGGTTACCCTGTGCAAGCTGTGCTTGAATATCTTGTACGACTTGGTAATAGTAATTTTGAAGATTGGCGCCTTGAACATCCAAGCAAGCCTTTGAGGGACTTCCCTTTTAGTTTTGAAAAGTGGGCCAAGGCGCGCGGCGCATTATTGGATCTTCAAAAATTAGACGATATCAGCAAGGATATTATCGGCGCAATGTCACAGCATGACTTTGAACAAGAGCTTATGACCTGGGCTAAAAACGAAGCCACATATTTAGTTGAAGCTGCAGATAAAGATCGCGCCTATGCGATGCACGTTTTTGAGGTGGAGCGCAACGGTGACAAGCCACGAAAAGACCTTGCGAAGTGGTCGGATGCACCCGAACAATATGGTTATTTCTTCGATGAATTATTTGGACCACAGTTTGCAACTCGTATCCCGAGCGAACTAAAAGACTTCTCTGCCGATTTGATTGCTTTGGCCTGCGCAGAATTTCTAAATAGCTATGATGCGTCCGATGATCAACAGACATGGTTTAACAAGCTAAAATCCGCTGCTGAAAAATCCGGCTTCGCTACTGACAATAAAGCATTTAAAGACTCGCCAGAACAATATAAGGGTAATGTGGCGGACTTTGCACGGATTATTCGCGTTAAATTAACTGGTAAAAACCGTACGCCTGATCTTTGGACCATAATGCAAGTCATGGGTGTTGCGCGCATTAAACATAGATTACAGTAGCCTCAGTTCAGTAATTAGGGTTGAACTGTCTTCTTAAGATCTGCGATTTCTTTCTTGAGTTTTGACATGCGTAATTCGCGGTTGACCATCATTTCATTCATTTTAGCTAATAATGTGTTACTTTCCTCGAGTACTTTTTCTTTTTGCTTCTGGTCAGTTATGTCACGGATAGTACCAATTATAAAAACTTCTTTGTTTGAGTTTTTATAAACTTTCGCCCACTTCTCACTGTTTTATAAAGATGTAGCGATTTTGATGAGTTGATCGGTGTTGAGGTCTGAGTTACCGGTAATGCTGTACCAGACGCCGTTGTTAACCCAGTCTGCTTCATGACTATCATGTAGGTAGATAGTGCGTCCGCTGTCTGGGTAGATTTGTGGTATCGAACCACTTATGCCCATTAAATGCTCTTTTAAAGCGTCGCTATTCCAGTTGGTTGTCTTTTGAGTTACGACATAAGCACGGTTATCAGCATTAGCCTTGTAGGCAACACTTATTTCACCCGGACTGTAGGTGACATGATTATTAACAGTAAAGCCAGATGGTTGATAGGTTGGAAGACTTGCACTTATTCCTGCTTTGGTGCTGGCATAATGCACGGCAATATTCGGGATGTTTTGGTAAGCAAAGATTCCACCGATGACTAAAACGGCCATACTGCTCGTGACAAGTGTTGCTGAGCGTGCGCTCAAACCAAGTTTTTTACCAAAGCGGTGATGTAATTTAGCTTTTTTAGGCATGACGGCTTCGTGAGAGGTTGCGCTACGGAGCCCTTTCTCAAGGATTTTTGCAGCTGTAGCTGAGCCGGTTCGATGCTGGGAAAGAGGTGTGGTAAGGTGCTGCACGGGCATGGATAACTGCGTCGTTATCATAGGTTGTTTTGAAGGTAGCGTTACGGCTCCGCGAAGTTCACCGCCAAAACGGCTGACCCGTGTGTTTTGTCGAACTGATTCAGCTCGGTGACCTCGTTCAGGGTTTACGGAGTGAAACTTTTCTAAAGTAACTTGACCAGGTTTTTGCGGCACTACATCCATGGCAATTGTTCGGTGGTCGGTAATGGTCGAAGGTCTCTTAACGGCGTGACGCATCAGTGTTTTGCCTGGCTGAGTAGCTTTGTGTATTTGTTTACTGGCGGTAGTAGCTCTCGGATTTCTTGGTCGATCTGCTACATCAGTCATTGTTGGTCTTACTATGGGTGTTGCCGGCATGCTGACGCCATTAATCATCGTGCCAGTACGAGCATTAAAGCGTTGTCCGTTGAGCTCTATGACTGATTGGTGTATCTGTTTACCCACGGTTTGACTTTTTGTTCCATTTAAGCTGTTTGATACGGAATATTGCTGGAGCTATTAGAACTAATCTTACTGTGCTTATGCCTGTTATGCAAGCACGCATTCTTATAATTATTAGTAAGAAACGTCTGAAACTGCTATAACTATGCAAGAAGCAGTATAATAAAAACGATCACCTATGGATTTCCTAGACCCAAAACGAAAAAAGTCTCATCGTAAACGCCTGTTTATTGGCTATGGCTTAATGGCAGTAGCAATTGCTATGGGTACGCTCATCCTCCTATTTAGCGCCTTTGGTTATGATGTAGACCATAAGACAGGTGACGTTATTCAAAACGGTACTGTGTTTGCCGATTCGCAGCCTGGCAACAGCACAATGTTTGTAAACGGCGTACTACAAGGCAGCAGAACGGCGAGCCGACTAGTCCTTCCGGGAAGTAAACAATATACCATTAAGATCACTCATGATGGCTATAGAGACTGGAACCGGACATTTACGCTTGAGGGCGGAAGTATTGAACGCCTTGTCTATCCTTTAATGATTCCAAAAACAGTTATTACCTCAGAAAGCCAGCTGTATTCGGCTGCACCCGGTTTAAGTTCGCAAAGTCCAGACAAGCGCTGGTTATTGGTGCAACAACCAGGTCAAACCTATACTTTTGACCTCTATGACTTAAACTCTCCCACCGCTAATCCTATTGTACTGACCATACCCTCGGCTATAATTACTGATCCTGCAAAAGCTGCTAGCATCTCCATTTTACGTTGGGCTGCGGACAATCGACATGTCTTGCTCCGTCGAGATTTTGAGAGTTCGAACGAATTTTTAATGCTTGATACGGATACAGTTGCGAGCAGCGTCAATATAAATACGACGCTGACGGTCACACCTACGGACGTGACGCTTCGGGACAAGAAAAGTGATCAGTTGTACATATATGACGCCGTAGGTGGAGTGCTGCGCCAAGGTGACCTAAAAAACCGTACGGTTTCCGGAGCTTTAATTAATAACGTCCTTAGCTTTAAGACATATGGGCCAGACATAATCTTGTATGCTACAAAAACTGGAGCCGAGACTAATAAAGTAGATGTTCGAATTCGTGAAAGTGACAAAGCATCATACTTACTAAAATCTGTTGCCGAAGCACCAACATATTTGTTAGACGTAGACCAATTTGACGGCACACCGTATTACGTAGTTGGTACCAATGTTGATGACGCGTTATTTGTATATCGGGACCCGCTGCCAACTCTTAAGGGTCAACAGAATAAAGCCTTATTAATTCCTTCAGTAATGAGACTTGCGAATTTAAAATTTGTGTCTTTTTCGCCAGATTCACATCTTATAGCAGCCCAATCCGGCAATAATGTTATTGTCTATGACATCGAAGGCGATAGGCAGTTTAAGCTTCTACTGAACCATTTTATTGAGCCATCAGAAAAACTGGTGTGGCTGGATAGCTTTCGCTTTAAGCTCGTTGATAAGGGTATAGGCTATATGGTTGACTTCGAAGGATCAAACGAACAAGCGCTGGTACCAAGTCTTAAGGACAGCCTATATTTTAGTGCTGATGATAAGAATATCATTACTCTTGCTCCTTCTAAGACAGTGACGGGACGCTTCTCTTTGACGCTAACAAGCTTACAGAAAAAGTAGGATTATTAGAAAATAGATGTAATTATTCGGTGCCACAAAGACTCTGAGTTACCCGCTAAAGCCTTAGGTTTTGCATCTGTTTGAAGAGCTGTGCTGGAAGCATTTCCGACTGGATCTGGGCTGATTTGATCGCCAATTATAACCATTCTATTCACGTTTGTGCCAGGTGGGTCACAAGTAATAAGTGTTGCAGTCGATGAATGACCTGCAATAGGGTTCAAAATACCAACATCAGTAGGCTGTATGATTTTTTTATCAAATACCTTGTAAACATACCGAACGCCGCCTTTTTGCATATAAAACGTATCATTGATGTTTAGGTAGCTCAAGAGAACAAAAGCATATTTGTATCTACCTCGGTTGAGAATATTGCTACTACTATGACCAAAAAATACGGCATTTCCTTGTTCACCGGGGTTGCTGGTAGTGACATAGTGAACTATTCCACGCTCTAATCCAGACTGGACGTCAGCCTCAGCAATTGTAGGTACGTCGTACACAACAGGTGCCTGGACATTAATCTTTGGAATAATAACTTGGGGGCTAGCATCTACTGCTGCATTGTTGGGGTCAAGGATCAGTGGCGTGGCGCTAACACTTCTACTAGGAGTTATGAATGGTGCTATAAAACGCTCGTTAAAAAACCCAAACAACAGGATTATGACAACCACTGCTCCCATGGCCAGGCCAAAGCCGAGTGATTGCAGATGCTGCTTTTTTGAGAGTTTCCCCCGCACGCGCACTTTGCCAGTAATTTGTTTTTTAAGCTCTGCCACCGAACGCATTCCGGATGCTCGAGTCTTGGCTGCGTTTCTTGTTGTTTCCGCTAGTGAGGCCACAGCCGGTTGCATAGCTGCTTGTAAAACCTGAGGTTTATTCTCAGTTGCTGTAGTATGCATGGCAGGCTGGGCTTTAAAGTAAGAGGATTGCTGCTCATTAGCAGCATAGAATTCTTGCCACACAATGCGCTTTTCGGTGTCATTAAGCAGCGTGTAGTAGTTATGCCACTCGGTCTGAACAACAGCAAGCGGTTTGCCTGATGTGGACAGTTCGTACATGAATTGTTGATGTTTAGATCTTTTAACTGCAATCACAGCCGTTTCGACCGCTTCTTCAACTGCATCAGGCTCTGTTTGATAGAGCGCATCGAGTTTTTGACGGATAAGATCGGCGGCTGGGTTTGGCACAGTTTTAAAAGACTCCTTGCCTCTTTTGATAAGGTGAGCGTTTGGCTGGTCGAAAGTATTATTGGTATCGTTCATGTTTATGCTATGTCTAATATAACCCAGTATAGTATAATTCCCCCTGTTCTTACATACGTGTTGTGCTGGGCGAGTGGCGGAATGGTAGACGCGCTGGACTCAAAATCCTGTGAACGTAAGTTCGTGAGAGTTCAAGTCTCTCCTTGCCCACCATGTAAAATACGCCGTTACAGATAGGCCTCAAAACATTTAGTTTGAGGTCTATTCTTATTTAAGCGACATTCCAAAATCCATAAAAATTGACTGATTATAACTGCGCCGATCGAGCTCTTTTTTCAAATAACAGTAATAAAGCTTAAGCATAAAAAAACAGTTTGTAATATTTCTTACACAGGTCTATAACTAGTGGTATGAAAAGAAATTATTGGGACGGTATTCCACAAGGTAGAAGGTTCGAAAGTTTTACGGGCATGCAAAAAAGTAAAGAGTTAGGTCCATGGGTAGAAGTCGGCTCACTCGCAAGTGCATATGCAGTTGAATACACTACTGAGCAACCGGCTACATTAGAATTTGTTAGTGGACTGTCAGAAATATCAGACAGTGAGCAGGGACAAATTGCATTACAAGGCGACACAGGCCCGGCTACAAGTTATTTGTAGTATCAGCCAGTGCCGTAGTTAATGCTTCAAAGGGTTTTTTAAGGTTTTGCATCCAAAACACTGCCGCACTGGCTGCTGTAGGAACACGCCAGATTTCTTCACTCGTGCCTGTTTTAGTGGTCGAAATCCAGTCTTCTGCGGCGACAATCGTAACTCCTAGTTGATGCGTTATGAGATGTGCTGTGTGGAGGCCTGCAAAGTTATACATAACGCTGACGAGATTTATAAGATTAAGGTTTGTTGTAATAGCTTCTTCAAAATGACTGTCGCCTGCCAGCTTTTGGATTTGGCCCAGCGCTCCTACTATACAGGTTGCATCACGCTCTAAAAGTAATGCTGAATGTTCCAAAAAATAATCGAGGGCATCGCGCGTTATAACCAAGGGTCCAGTGTATTTCTGAACAAAATCCTCGAGCATTATGGCTGTCTCACTGTTTCTTCCAAAGTCTCCTGCTAACAGTACACAGTCAGCCCATCCCGCGTGGTCCATAAGCTCAGCTAGTGCTGATTTTGCAAAGCTGCCACTTGGTGTGCTTGGTGCAAACTCACAGTTCTGAAGGGTTGCACCAACGGTCTTTCTGAGCGCATCAGGCAGTAAGACATGTACCGTTCCTGCCCCAGCTTTAGCGGCAGCTTGATAGCTTAGCCCGACGTCAATAAACCCATGGGCATTACCCCCAACAATAAGTAACTTGCCGGCTGTTTGCTTACTTTCTGGTCGCGACCACAAAATGTCTGGGTATGAGGGCGTGGCCTTGTCTTGCTTTACCCAATAATCTTGCATAGCAATATAATAACAGCTTTAACAGGTCCATAGCATTACTAACATTCTACGCTGTAAGAATCTTCAGTTTGTTTTAAGCATCGCTGGTTTAAAATAAATGTCATGAGAATATTAGTTGTCGAAAATGAATCAAAGATTGCAGCTGCAATTAAACGTGGGCTCGAACAAGAGGCTTTTAGTGTGGACGTTGTGGAAGACGGCGACAGCGGACTAAGCTACGGCCTCAGCGGTGTTTATGACGCCATCATACTCGACTGGATGTTGCCTGGCAGTATTGATGGCAAGACTACCTGTGAAGAACTAAGAAAAAACGGTATAAATACACCAGTTTTGATGTTGGCCGCTCGTGACTCAATTGGGTCAAAGGTTACAGGCTTAAACGGTGGAGCTGACGACTACCTTGCTAAGCCATTCGCATTTGATGAGCTAGTTGCGCGTATCCATGCCCTACTCCGTCGTCCTTCAGAGTTGCATCAAACTAAGCTCAGTGCTGGCAAGCTAAGCCTTGAGCCTGCCACTAAGATCGTTAATTATGGTGCAAAAAATGTCCGTTTAACGGCAAAAGAGTTTAGTTTGCTGGAATATTTGCTGCGTCATAAAGGCCGCGTGATTAGTAAGGACGAGCTCATTACGCATGTGTGGAGCGACGATGATGATATTTTGCCCAACACAGTTGAAGTGTATGTGGGCTATTTACGCAATAAAATAGATCGACCGTTTAAGAATACTCTTGTGCAGACAGTACGAGGATTTGGGTATAAAATTACGGCCTAGAGATAATAAACGCATATTTTTGAACGCTGTTATAAAGCCTACCTTTCACGCACTAAAGTTAAAGTACGACCTTTACTATTTCCTTACCCCAAAAAATAACTATTAAGTAACGTATTGACAAGAGTGGTATAATAGTACATATGAATTTCGAAGACTTAATGCGTTCTGCCCAAAGTGCACACCTAAATCAAGAATATCAGACAGCTCTAGTTTTACGGTTTAAGGCTCTCGGTGTTGCTGATACTCTTAGTGAACAAGGGCGCGCTTCAAGAGATGTTGGCGCTTCGTTTGACCGCCTTGGTGATACTACTAATTCAGGTCATTGGGCTCAAGAAGCTTACCTATTTCACGATGATGCTGTTATAGCTAAAGAGCCCGGTGCATTACGTGAACGGGCTGCAAGCGCTATGTATGTCGGCGGTATTGCACTGCGATCTGCAGTTCAGTTGGAGCGCGCCGGTGAGGAGCACATAAGTTTAGCTGAAAAAGGGCTGGACTATCTTGGTAAAGGTCTTGAAAATATCAAAGAGCACGAGCGAGAACACGGTGGAACCATCGATCAGTATCGTATTAATATGACTGGTCGTGTTGCTATAGCTGAGGGTCTTTATGGTAGCCGTAAGCGCGGTCTTTCATTAGGTGCAAAAGCGGTAGGCCTCGCGTTTTTGTCTGAGTCAGCAATGACCTCCACATATAACCTAGCAATGCCACGAGAAGAAAAACGCAAGGCTCGCATAAACGCAGGCATGAGAGGCATCGCAGCCATAGCCGTTAGCCTGCTTTCCATCCGTCCTACCAGAAAAATTGCACTTCGGACTGCCGAACGAGCATTGTAGTAAGTACATCTGAAATAAGCAGGACCATTAACTTTTTTTCTTGCTGTATCTATATTCTTTGAATCACGTTCAAAATTCATATGTCGATTGATGGCAGCTACGACTATTTTGTTTTTGATTGCATGCTTAGGCATTGAGTTCGATGCTTACTGGACAGTGGTCAGAGCCCATAATTTTGCTATGAATTTCGGCGTTAACGACTTTGTTTTTTAGAGATTCTGAAACCAAGAAATAATCAATCCGCCATCCGACGTTGCGTGCACGGGCGTTTGCCCAATGCGTCCACCAAGTATAATGTCCATTTCCTTCAGGCGTGAACATACGGAAGGTGTCAATAAACCCCGCATCTATAAATTTCTGAAAACCTTCACGTTCTTCGTCAGTAAAACCATGCTTGCCGACATTGGCCTTGGGGTTGGCGAGGTCGTCTTCGGTGTGTGCAACGTTTAGGTCACCGCAAAATATAACTGGTTTATGCTGCTCAAGAATTTTGCAATAGGTCAAAAACGCTGGATCCCAACTTTTGTGACGTAAACTCAAACGCGATAGATCACCTTTACTATTAGGCGTATAGACAGTAACTAAGTAGAAATCGTCGAACTCTGCAGTTGTTATGCGCCCTTCTTTATTTGGCTTGCCTGTTTTTTCGCCGTAGGTGTCTTCTTCTAGACCAAATTGCTTATCTATTTTAATCGGCAGTCCATAGTCAACACTTAGCGCCTTAGTTTTTGTAAAAATCGCCGTGCCGCTGTAGCCCTTTTTCTGTGCCGAGTTCCAGTATTCTGTATATCCAGGTAGGTCTACTTCTGCTTGTTCTTGCATGGACTTGGTCTCTTGCAAACAGATAATGTCAGGCTGCTCTTCTTCAATGAATTTTTGAAACAGTCCCTTGGACCACACTGCCCTAATGCCATTAACATTCCATGAGTATATTTTCATGCATGTAGTATAAGTCATTTTGCGTGATCGTGTCCTATCTGGTACGCTATCCTGCAATGGCTTACAAACGTATACTCTTGAAACTTTCGGGTGAACAGCTTGCCGGTAAGCACGGATTTGGGATTGACCCAGAGGTGGCGCGATATTTAGCTGCCGAAATAAAAAAAGTAACCAAGCAAGGTTGTGAAATAGTTATTATTGCTGGTGGGGGCAACATGGTGCGCGGTTCTGAAGTCGCGGGGCATGGAATTCGGCGCGTAACTGCTGACCAAATGGGGATGCTGTCTGGACTTATGAATGCCATGGCATTGACTGATATTTTTGAGTCTGAAGGTATTGAGACTCGTTGTGTGAGCAACCTTTTTGCCGAACAAATTGCTGAATCATACTCATACAGACTGGCCGAAAAACATTTGAGTCACGGGCGCGTTTTGATTATTGCTGGTGGCAGTGGCCGGCCGTATGTCACACACGACACAGCAGCAGTCATGATGGCACTTGAGTTGGACTGTGAGCTAACGCTTAAAGCATCAAAAGTTGATGGCGTTTATGACAAAGATCCTACCAAATTTAAAGACGCTGTTAAGTTAGACAAGATGTCACTGCAAGAAGCAATAGAAAATATCGATATTAAAGTCATGGACCGCGCAGCGCTTGGCCTAGCAGCAGAACATAATGTGAAGGTAATTGTCTTTGACATGATGCTCCCAGATAATCTGCAGAAGATCACCACAGGTGAAAAAATCGGCACGTTAATATCTTAGAATTACCGTAAACTGCGCGCGGCATCACGCTCTGAATCACGCTTTTTGATAACTTCGCGCTTGTCGTACTGTTTCTTACCTTTAGCGAGGGCTATTTCAACCTTAATGAATCGACCTTTTGTTAGGATTTTTAAAGGGATAATGGTGTACCCTTGCTGTTTGGCTTCAGCCAAATCGTCGAGTTGACGCTTTTTTAGAAGCAACTTGCGGGTACGAATCTGCATCTCAGATGGCAGATGAGCAGCATTGGTCTTCATGGGCATTACCTGAGCATTTAAAAGGTACGCTTCCCCATCTTTGATAGTCACGAAGGCGCCAACAAGGCTGGCGTGAGCGCTACGTATGCTCCGTACTTCGGGTCCTGTTAAGGATATGCCAGCAATAAGCGGGTCTTTGATGGTATAGTCAAAAAACGCCCGCTTGTTCTGGATTGTTCCGCTCGATTGCTTTTTCTTCTTCATAACAGATGTAGTATAGCTTAAAGCACAAGCATTGACAACAGTGGTATAAATATGCTATAATTACTACATGAATACAGCAGAACGTTTAACTCAGTATTATCATTTTGATAGTGCTGTTGTAGAACAAGTAAGTGAAGCTATGAATCGCCAAGCTGCTTTTAGCTCTTACGCAAATTTTCTAGATGTAGTCGGAGCAAATAACCCACAACCGTATGCTTTAGAAGGTTACTCCCAGCGCCAGATACTTGATATTAGACCACGTGATGAAGAAGACCCTGCGCAAACTATTGTCGTACATCTGCCTATGGCTAATCCAACAGATATGAATCAACGATATCAGCTCGCCAGTCTAGCCTACGTGAAGCCAAACAGCCGCATCATTGCCATGGGACATCCGAGCGGTGGTGAATTTAAAGACGGAGGCCTAACTTACAAGCAACGCCATGCGGTTGCAGGTGGCAACTTTAAACCTGTTATTGATCCCCTTGTTAGTTATTTAGATAAAGAAAATATAGAAACAGTTATCAATGTCGGTAACTCTTACGGAGCCGAATTAGCTGCGAGTCTCGCAAGTAATGGTACGCATAAAGTTACTGATACCGTATATATTGAACCTGCATCAGTCAAAAAACGTAATGTCCTAAAACTTGGATTAGATTTTAAATCATCAGAACCACCAATGAAGGAATATGTTGTTGCAAATGAGCTACCTACTTTTATTGAAGCCCGCACAGATGGTGTCGGCGCTAACGATTATATTAAAGGCTTGTTACGGCTTACCAATATTGCAGTTTCTCGTGGTCTTGCAAGGGGTAAGTTTGAAGAACATGCCATAGCAGGTTTGAAAGAACAAATTGATATGAAGACGACTTTTGCGTGGGGCACGCACAGCGAGCTAGCTATAGATGAGTTGGTTTTACATATAGTCGATGAATATACGATATTTGCAGGTATTAAGCGTGTAAAGATAATACGTATGAATGGACAGACCCATGCACTCGGTAATGATCTTGCTCTTTCAAATGCGATTGTACTACAGTCATTAAAGGCTTAGGCTATTTTTTAACTAAATTTTCTAACAACTTTTGATTAGATGAGTTGACACTCTCAACCCCTGCCTTGCCGGCATTCCAAATGCTCGGGTCGTTCTTAACGGTCATACGCCAGTACCACCATTCTACGCCCCATAGATACATAGTTTTCATACCTGTTGCACGACCATACTCAATTCGGTTTGTTAGTATTTCGGCATTCATAGACTTATCTTGCTCAGCAAGAGGGGTGCTCGTGATGCCGTCAAAGCCATCGGGCGTCCAGGGCTCAGTTTGCAGCTCATGAATAAATGCATCGTGACCACGTGTAATCTTCGTAAATCCGGCCCTAAAAGCGTAGTACCACGCCGGGATTGGGTATTCAAAGTAGCGCTTTGTAATGGTCTTATCCCAGACTCGCTTGTAGATTGAAATTGACCATTGATCGGGTGTCGGTTCACCTATCGGTGTGCCGATGGCGTTATTGCTCATGCTCACAACAAGTGTGTGTTTTGGGTCAAGCGTTTTAACAAGATTAAATTCATGAACCAGACGGTCACGGTCAAAGTTGGTACAGATGCCAAATACTTTCAAGAAATATTCGTTTTCTAACTGGTAACTGTCCAGCGCTGGGCTGTTTTTATATCGGTTTACGACAGCACTCATGTAGTCATACAATGGCTGCTCCCAAGTCTTTTCTACTAATTTAGTTGCCCATGCTGGTTCATGACATTCAGGCCAACGCGGTTGACGCAGCCCAACAGCAAGTGAGACCTTTACCCCCGATTCTTCGGCCATCTTAAACTGCCAGTCGAGTTCATCAAACTTGTAAGTTCCCGGAGCAAGCTCAATAGTATCCCAGTAACTCACTAGACGCACTTGCTTAACACCAAGGTCGTTAATCATTGCGTTAAAGGTTGTTTTTGGATCAAGTCCAAAATAGCGGGCGTAATCCGGGACAAAGGTTGCACCAACTATAAGCGGTTTGTTTGAATTGCTGCTTATGTACCACTGTGCTATGCCATACATTGACCCTACCGCAAGCAGAATCAGCGCAACAAAGCCATAAGCGAGTCGTTTCCAAAAATGATATTGTACGGTCCAATCCGTAAAGCGACCCCAGGCTTGCTGCCAGAAGCCCATGTTCCTTGTTGTTCTTCGTGGTTTTTTGTTGGGTATTTTTTTCATAAGGCGTGGTAGTATCAAACGGACTACAATGAAAATGCTAACGCTATCAATAGTTATACCAGTTTACAACGAAGAAAACTATCTTAAGTTGTGTCTTAATTCAATTGCTGCTCAGTCGATAATGCCAACAGAAGTGATAGTGGTCGATAACAACTCAGTGGACTCGACAAAATCAATTGCTCGCTCATATCCTTTTGTCAAAGTCATGCAAGAAAAGCGCCAAGGCCAAACCTATGCCCAAGCTACTGGTTTTAATGAGGCGAAGGGAGATATATTTGGACGAATTGACGCGGACACTATACTGCCAGCTAACTGGGTTAAAGATATCATTAATTCTTTTGCTCAAGATAAAAATGTTGTGGCACTAACGGGTGACGGTATACCGTATGATTCACCACTTAAGCGGACGTCAAGCACGGTTTTTCGTTTTTATCATGCAGGAGTAAGCCGGTTTGTGAGTGGCCATGTCATGCTTTGGGGTGCGAACACTGCATTTAGGGGTTCCTCATGGAACAAAATCAAAGCTAAAATGTCTTACCGGGTAGACATATGGGAAGATTACGAAATGTCATTTCTAATGGCTCGTATAGGCCAAGTAAAGCATCTTAAAGGTATTACCATTGGTTGTTCATTTCGGGCAGCACATCGCCCATTGCTCCCACAACTTGCCTATCAGTTTCGTGCCGTACGGACTTTTAGACTTTATAATAATGTTATAAAAACTCTTTTTTTCTTCATCCTCTGGTATACCATGGTACTGCTTTTTGTACCGATGGCTATTGATCGTTTTATCTGGAAGCTTAAAAACCACTAGTCAGCATTATTGCTGGAATAGCCACCATATTGGTTAGCACTAGGGGTACAGCTACCCCATAACCCACTATTTTTAATACGTGCAACTTTTTGATCTTCTAAAAATTCATCCGATTTAGTAAATGGAAAACCAGTGTATGCAAAGCCGTAACCTTGTTTGATGATTTCAGCATTTACTAAAGTACCGTCAGGAAGATATATATAGCGCAGTAAGCGGTTATAGCGGTCACGGTTTGTCCCAAGCGGATCACTTTCAAGTCGAACATTATTGTTACCGATGAGGTTTTTAGTAAACGCAGCTGCGGCTGTGCCAAAGCACTGTACGGCTTTTCTCGGATCGTGCGTTTCTGGTGTGTCAACGCCTATAAAACGCAGCGTTTCGGTTGTGCCGTTCATATCAACTGAAATAGTATCGCCATCTACAAATTCAACAACCCTATACGTGCCAGGCTGTGCCTGCTTTACGGTGGCGGCAGCTTTATTAAGCCACCCATGCTTTTGAGCAATTATAGTTACTCCAGCAATTAGCAGGCTGATACCAAAATCTAGCAGCCTCCTACGTTGACGTCTGGTGAGTAGCCGACCCATTGCTACTCAGCTTCTGTGGTTTTTTGAGGATAAGCTAAAGATCCTACAATGCCACTCGTCAGAATAATGCCAATAATCGCTAAGCTTATACTCGTACTTATGTGAATATTTAACCAATTAAGCCCGTGAATTCTTTCTGGTGTTATAAACATTTTAAAGCCGATAAACACCAGCAATATCCCTAAAGCTTTGTTAAGAAGCCAGAACTTATCTTTAATAAATTCAAATACAAAATACAGTGCTCGTAGACCTAAAATGGCCGCTGCATTACTAGCAAGTACTATGAATGGGTCGCGTGAAATAGCTAAGATGGCCGGGACACTATCGACAGCAAAGATGACATCAGTAACTTCAATCACCAGAAGCGCTATAAACAGCATCGTGGCAACTCGTTTGCCGTTTTCAATAGTAAAGAGTTTGTGGCCATCGAGATTGTGACTAATGGGGATAATTTTTTTAACATATGTAAACAACTTACTTTTACTCGGGTCAAACTCATCTTCTTCACGTGTTCTTAACAGTTTGTAGCCGCTGTATCCGAGTAGCAAGCCAAATACAAGCAAAATTGGCTCAAAGTGATTAATGAGTGATATGCCCGCAAATACAAAAATAGTGCGCATTACTAATGCTCCAAAAATACCCCAAAAGAGGACTCTGTGTTGGTATGACTTCGGGACCTTGAAAGTAGCGAGAATGACAGACCAGGCAAATACGTTATCGATGGATAGTGATTTTTCGATGAGATAACCGCTAAAGTATTGGCTGCCGGCTTCACTGCCATACGCAGAAAAAATAACCAGCCCTAATCCAATCCCTAGCCCAATCCAAACTAAACTCTGCTTTACTGAGCTTTTAAGCGTTGGTATGTGGTCTTTGCGGTGGATAACTAAAATGTCGAAGAGGATTAAGAATAAGAACCAACCTCCAAGTAGTGTCCAGTGCCACCAGGCAGCATGGATATTGAGCGCAACATCCTGTATCCCGGCTGAGGCTATGATATTAATAGTCTATCCCCTTATTAGCCAAAAACTTTTCATCAAAGTGATGTTTAATTTTGGTCATGTCGGTTGCGATGTCCGTTAAGGGCAGTAAACTTTTAGGAAAATTACGGCCCGTGACGCATAGGCTTGTTTTTGGGCCTCGGGATTGAATGAGTTTCTTGAGGTCTTGAATAGGTAGCAGACCATCATGAACTGAGTTATTAATTTCATCGCAGATTACTAGGTCAAACGAATTGTCGGTAATGCACGAAAGCGCAAAATCGTAGGTTTTACGTGCAGCCTCTTTATGTTCTTGTTCACTTACGTCTTTGGCACTGATATCACCAGCATTATAAAAGCCCTTGCCACCTCTAAAATACACAAGTTTATTTTCAAATACCTTCGATTCTAGTAGCTTTGTAATAAACAGTGACTCCCCTGTTTCCCACGTTTTAACGAACTGTACGTAAGCTACTTTCCAGCCGCGGCCAAGGGCGCGTGCCATAAGCCCTACACTGGCAGATGTCTTGCCTTTGCCATCGCCTGTATAGACAAGCACGACCGATTCTTTTGTTTTAAAATCCTCAAAAGCCATAGTAGCAATAGTATATCGTGCTCGTTGGTCTTATAACAGTATTATTTTATTTGGCTGCCATGGATACTTCTGATGACAGCCTCCATAGAGCGCTCGGAAATATCTCTCAAGTTGATATCTTTAACAATCTCTGGGTAAAGCGTAGTTTGTAGTGACTTTAGTGTATCCATAATATGTATGGCAATATCGCCATGTACGCGTAATTCTTCGATTCGTTCTGCGCTTACGGGCTGGTTTTGTAAAGCCAGGTTTAATATTTGCTCGCGGCCTTGGTCTCGCCAACCTTCGTAAAATGTTCTTTCAGATGGTGTCATTCTTATGTGTTGGAGTGCTCGTCTAAAAACACCTACTTGCATTCCACCATCTGGCGATAGTCTTCCAGACTTATAAAACTGATGAGCTCCTTCGTTCGTTAAGAAACTATCACATCGTGTGAAGCGCTCGGCTGTTAACTCACCGCTAATGATACTTAAGGGTACTCTCAGAGTTCGTTTTGGTTGTTTTTCGAATTTTCCCGTTATAACTTCGCTCATACTTTAAAAATACACCACATGTAGTGTTGTGACTGTGATAATTATCACTAGATGTAGAGTTTAGGGAAGTGATTACTTTTGAGCGTGGGCCAGTAAGGCTGCATCAATTGCCGGCTTATCGAAGCCAACAATGATAGTCCCATCAATGTCGATTACCGGGATACCCATTTGATTTGACTTTGCTATCGACTCATCGGCGTTCTTTGGATCTTTTTCAATGTCTTTGTCATCGTATTTGATGCCGAGTTTATCAAAATACCCCTTCGCAGCGTGACAAAATGCACACCATGTTGCGCTATATACCGTAACCATATGTTTATCCTTTCTTATTTATTGGAAATTGCCATGAGGTAAAACGCTTGAGCAGCCAGAAAACTCCAAGCATCACCGCAATAATTACTACAGTGACAATTGGGATGGCTAGACCAGGATGTTGCATATTATTACTAAATCTGGTGCCCAAAGTTTCTTTTGCGATTGGAGTGGAAGATGTATGTAATCCCATACTCATTTCCATTCCTTGCATCAAATTTTTTGCGAGATACATAAAAACTATTATACCAAACTCATACGAATGCCATGTATGATTTGATACACTAAAACTATGTCAAAAAAATCTGTATCGTACCCTTCAGAGAATTTTATTAACCATATGTCTAGGAAATTTGTAAAAAATACTCCTGGTTTGTCGTTGCTCTTTATTGGTTTTGTGAGTGGAATTTTATGGTTTGGTGCACTGCGATTTTTGATTGTACACCCAAGCGAGACACATTATCATGCTAATTTTGCTGTTTATATCAACGGTAGCCGTGAAGAATATAAAGGCTTTGGCTATTACGAAGAGATTGCTGCTTGCACATCGGACTATGCCAACAATGTTAAAGGTCGCACCCATTTGCATGAAAACATTAACGATGTAATCCATGTGCATGACAAGCGGGTAACTTATCAAGACTTCTTTGAAAACATTGGATGGAGTATTGGGCAAGATTATATTCATACGGATTCAGCGTTGCTTAGCAATACTGAGTCCCTTTCCGTTAAATATGTTTTGAATGGAGAGCAGATTGAACGCATTGATAATAAAATTATCGGCGACAAAGATCGTTTACTCATTTCCTATGGCCCATTCAGCGAAGACGCGTCTCTTCAGTATAAAACGGTCGCAACCTCTGCAGCACAAGTTGATGCCAAACAAGATCCTGCCACATGCGGTGGTCTCAATGGACCCGCCAGTGAAAGCCCATCTATACGTTTAAAGCGTGCCATTGGCATTGATCAGTAAAGATTCTATTTACACTTGCACGCCTCTGCCTATCTCTGTTATAGTGAGAACATTAATGGGAAAAGCCGCCGCCAAAGTTATAACGACGACTCAGATAGACCCTGTCAACGCAAAAGTTGAACAGGCAGCTGCGGCATTTGGCGCCAAGCAACAATTTATAAGTTCGACGTTCAATATGGGCTGGCGCTTGGCAATCACTGTAGTAGTGCCTATAGTAGCTGGAGTTAAAATCGATGAACATTTTCGCTCGTCTCCTTCATTCACATTAGTTGGGCTAATGTTAGCTGTTGTTGCCGGAAGCGCTGCCGTTTGGACAACTATCAAACAAGTAAATCAACAGCAGGCTTCAGATGCCGCGGAAGCCACTATTAAAACCAAGAGAAAGGCAAAGATAATATGACTAATATCCTCACCAATTTCGCTATAGATCCTGTAATCCACATTACCCCCTTAACTGTGTTTACGATACGCGGTATTGCCATCACGAATTCGATGTTTTACGGCGTAATATGCGCTATATTAATCATGGTCGTCTTGATTACGGTGGCTCGACGTATGACGCTTAAACCTAAAGGTGGCCTGACCCAGGTAGTTGAAGTCGGCACAGATTTTATTACTGATACGCTCAAGAGCGCCCTCGGTAGCGAAGAAAAAGCTGTTAAATATGCTCCGTATTTCGTGGCTATTTTCTTCTTCATTCTTTTCAGCAACTGGCTAGGTTTATTACCGTTTGTTGGTGAAGCATTTCAGTCACACGGCGAACCGTTGACTCGGCCTTTTACAGCCGATTTGAATGGTACGTTAGCGGCGGCAATAATTACCTGGCTACTCGTACAGTATTTTGCTATCAAGGAATCCGGACCAATCAGTCATTTACGGCATTATTTTAACGGCAGTTTAAAAAACCCTATAACACTGCTGCTAGGAATTTTTGAAATGTTTAGTGACGTCACGCGTATTGCTAGTCTGGCACTACGGTTGTTTCTAAACGTTGCTATCGGCGAAATTATCATCGCGGTCTTTTCGGCCCTTGGAGGCATCGCTGGCTCCATCACTGCACTGCCGTTTACCATACTAGAGTTGTTGGTGGGTGCCTTACAGGCCTATATTTTTGTCATGTTGTCCATTATGTACTTGGCGGTTGCCGTCAATCATGGTGGCCATGAAAGTGCGCAGGACCATCTGACCGTTGATGAAGTAGTCAATGCTGAGGTTGGTAAAGCCGCAAACTAATTTAAGTTTTATAAAAGAAGGAGTAAATTAATGTTTAATTTCGCAGAAGCAGTCAACACTGCCGTACTTGCCAAGGGTATCATGATGGGCTTTGGTATGATTGGACCCGCTATTGGTATTGGTCTTATCGGTAACGCTTTTATGACCGCCGTTGGTCGTAACCCAGAAGCAAGTAAGTACCTCGGACAAGTTCTTGTTATTATTGCCATCATCGAGCTTATGGCGCTTCTGGTATTTGCGTCAGTATTCATCATCAAATAACCCCTAAAAAAGAAAGGAAAAGCGCATGATATACACGTTTTTTGCCGCTGAAGCTGCCGATTCTGGTTCCCCGCTCGCGGCTCTAGGGGTTGATGGCAAGAGTCTGGTTTTCCAGCTTATTACTTTTGGACTGGTTTTTTTGATTCTTAAAAAGTTTGCCTTCAAGCCTATAACTAAGATGCTTGCTGAACGCCGTCAGGTAATTGCTGATGGTATTTTGCTTGGTGAGCAAATGGAAAAAGAAAAAGCTAACTTAGACGCCAAGGCCGCCACCGTTATCCGTGACGCTCGTCATGACGCTGACAAAATTATAGCTATCGCACACAAAGAGTCGCGAGAACTTATCCAGGCCGCCGAAAAAGACGCCAAAGTAAAAGTTGAAGCCATCATGAAAGACGCCGACGAACGGATTGGTGAAGATGCCGACCGCGCGCGCCGTGCTGTTGAAAAAGAGCTCGTGGGACTGGTATCCGAAGCTACCGAGGCGGTAGTCCACGAAAAAGTAGATTCCAAAAAGGATGCTGAAATTGTTGAGCGTGCTCTGAAGGGACGTAAGTAAAACATGATTAGCCGCCTCGAACTAGCTGAAGTAATTGGTGAGCGTACTATGCATATATCTGATAGTGCCGCCCTTGCCAAATCTATAGCTGGATACTTATTGGAGCAAAGTCGCACGGATGATATCGAATCATTAATGCGTGACGTTCTAAAGTATCGTGCCAATCATGGGCATGTTGAGGCCACTGTAGTGAGCGCTTATGCCTTAGGAGTATCTGAGCGCGCTGCCATCATGCATGAATTAAAAAACGACTATCCAAAAGCTCAAAATATTGCTTTAAATGAGCAGATTGACGAGACTTTAGTAGGTGGTGTGCGTTTAGAGATGGCCGGCGAAGAGCTAGACCTGACAGTTCGCGCTAAACTTAATAAACTAAAACGATTAACTGCCGCGAGGAATAAATAATCCCCTATGAGTACCATGAAAGATATATCAATCACAGACCTATCGGCAGATATTCGTTCTGCAATAGCCGAGCTTAAAAAGCGCCCTGAAATTGAACAAACAGGCATTGTAACCCGTGTTGGTGACGGTGTGGTGTGGATTTATGGGCTAACAACCTGTGGTTATAACGAAATGATCGAAATTGATGCTATTGACGGCAGCGCAGTGACGGCTTTTGCCTTCAACCTATCTGAGGACGAAATTGGTGGCGTGCTTTTGGGTGAAGATACGCTTATCAAAGCCGGCGCTAAAGCTAAACTAACGGGCAAAATTTTGGAAGTCCCTGTTGGACCAGAGCTGGTTGGTCGTGTGGTTGACCCAATGGGTAACCCAATTGACGGCAAAGGCGCAATCAAAACGACGCTCACAAGTGCGGTAGAGAAAGTCGCGCCAGGTGTTTTGACTCGTAAAAGCGTGCATGAACCGCTGATGACTGGCATTATCGCCATCGATGCCATGGTGCCAATTGGCCGTGGCCAGCGTGAGCTTATTATTGGCGACCGTCAAACTGGCAAGACCGCTGTTGCTATCGACACGATGATTAACCAACACCAACAGAAAACAGGCGTTATTAACATCTACGTCGCTATCGGTCAAAAGATGAGTAAAGTTGCCCGCCTGGTGGAGCGCCTCAAGCGTGAAGGTGTTATGGACCAGACGATTGTGGTGGCTACTTCGGCTGCCGACCCTGCATCGCTACAGTACTTGGCTCCGTACGCAGCAACAGCCATGGGCGAATATTTCCGCGACAACAAACAGCACGCATTGATTATTTATGATGATCTTTCGAAGCACGCGGCAGCCTACCGCCAGATGTCACTCTTGCTTCGCCGTCCACCGGGCCGCGAGGCGTATCCAGGTGATGTTTTTTACCTTCATAGTCGCTTGCTCGAGCGTTCTGCGAAGCTAAACGACGAACTTGGCTCAGGCTCGTTAACTGCCCTGCCTATTATCGAAACGCAGGCGGGTGATATTTCTGCCTACATCCCAACTAATGTCATCTCTATTACCGACGGTCAAATTTTCATGGAAACCAACTTGTCCTACCAGGGTATTCGTCCGGCTGTATCCGTTGGTCTTTCGGTTTCGCGTGTTGGTGGCTCTGCTCAGACAAAAGCCGTTAAAAGTGTTGCCAAGTCACTCCGTGTTGACCTGGCACAGTTCCGTGAACTTGCTGCATTTTCACAGTTCTCGACCGACCTCGATGCCGACACCAAGCAGCGTATCGAGCGCGGTCAGCGTTTGACCGAACTTTTGAAGCAGCCACAGTATACTCCTTACGGTGTGTGGCAAATGTTTACTATGCTATTGGCCGCTACTGAAGGTATTTTTGATAAGGTTCCACTGGACAAAATCAAGACCGCTGAGTCGGCCTTACTTCGTGATTTAAAACATGACCATCCAACAATTGTCGAAGGCCTCAACACTGGTGCAGAGCCGGCTGACGCAGACAAAGCGAAGATACTAACACTTGCGAAAAGTGTGGCAAAGGCTTATGAGCATGTAGCTGAAGTGAAGGACAATAAGTAGCTAAATGGCTAGTACCCAACTACTTCAACGACGTATAAAGAGCGTCAAAAGTACTCGCCAGATCACTAAGGCGATGGAGTTGGTTTCTGCCTCAAAAATGCGCCGCGCCACAGAAGTTGCGGAGCGTGGCCGAAGCTACCGAGTTGCGGCTCACGAGCTTCTTAGCCGTTTAACAACTGTTACAGATGTTAATGAACATCCACTCTTCGTGCAACGCGAAGTTAAAACCCGGCTTTATGTGGCAATTACTAGCGACGGTGGACTTGCCGGTGCCTACAATTCGAATATCATAAAGCTTTTAACTAAAGCAGCAATCGAAGATAAGAAACATGGTGTAAAATCCCAAGCCATTGTTATTGGTAAACGCGGCGTCCAGTTTATCCGCCGCCTGGAAGGAATTGAACTGCTTGCCGCCTTTCCAGGCTTCGGCGACCATCCAAGTGCCAATGACCTACGCCCAATTTTGACAAGTATTATAGATCAATATGCGACTTCTGCTGTTGATGACGTCCAGCTACTTTATACCGTGCACCAGTCCAACATTCTGCAAGTCGCAAATGCCATGTCGCTGTTGCCCGCGCGTTTGGATGAATCTGACCCTGGTGCAACCGAATCACTCAGCAGTGTCACGTTTGAGCCAACTATAACTGATGTGCTCGACAATGTGACTGAGCGCCTGCTAGAAGTCCAAATTTGGCAAGCAATGCTTGAGAGTATTGCCTCTGAACACTCAATGCGTATGTTGAGTATGAAAAACGCAACTGACAATGCTAATGACATTATCGGAGACCTTACGCTGGCTTTTAATAGTGCACGCCAGTCGAACATTACCCAGGAAATTGCTGAAGTAACTGGCGGTGCGGAGGCAATGAAATGATTCATGTAACTTTAGAAACTTTTATGACATACACTAACAGCGAGGAGAAGAAATAATGGCAACAGCAGAAGCAACAAAGACCGGTAAAATTAGCCAGATCGTTGGCGTGGTGGTAGACGTGCATTTTGAAATGGGCCATTTGCCCGCTATTTATAATGCGTTAGAAGCAACCCTAAACGGCGAAAAGTTACTGTTTGAAGTTGCGCAGCACTTGAGCGAATCTAGCGTCCGAGCTATTGCACTTGGTGCAACCGATGGCCTGGAACGCGGTGCCACAATGATTGATACTGGCGCACCAATTAGTGTGCCTATTGGCGAAGAAACATTGGGCCGCATGTTTAACGTTATTGGTGAGCCAATTGATAATAAAGGTGGTGTCTTTAAAAACACATCACCAATTCATCGTTTACCCCCTGCTTTTACTGAGCAGTCTGGCAATACCGAAATCTTGGAAACAGGCATTAAAGTTATTGACCTCATTGCGCCTGTAACTCGTGGTGGTAAGGTTGGGCTGTTTGGTGGAGCTGGTGTCGGCAAAACCGTGCTTATTCAAGAACTTATCAACAACATCGCCAAGTTCCACAACGGCTACTCCGTATTTGCAGGTGTCGGCGAGCGTACCCGTGAAGGTAATGACCTATACCACGAAATGACTGAATCTGGTGTAATTGAAAAGACTTCGCTAGTGTTTGGACAAATGAACGAGCCACCTGGTGCGCGTCTCCGCGTAGCCTTGAGCGGCCTGACTATTGCCGAAGGTTTCCGCGACAAAGGCAATGATGTGCTACTTTTCATTGACAACATTTTCCGCTACACCCAGGCTGGTTCTGAAGTTTCTGCATTGCTGGGACGTTTGCCGTCTGCAGTGGGCTACCAGCCAACTTTGGCCCAAGAAATGGGTGCATTACAAGAACGCATTACATCAACGCGTAAAGGCTCTATCACATCCGTGCAGGCCGTGTTTGTACCTGCCGATGACAACACCGACCCAGCACCTGCAACTACATTCGCGCACCTGGACTCCACCATTGTGTTAAACCGCGCATTGACAGAGCTAGGCCTCTACCCTGCTGTTGATCCGCTTGACTCTAGCTCTACGATCCTAGACCCAGAAATTGTTGGTGAAGAGCACTACCGCGTTGCCCGTGAAGTACAGCGTGTTTTGCAGCGCTACAAAGACCTTATCGACATTATTGCCATTCTTGGTATGGAAGAACTGTCAGACGAAGATAAGCTGACTGTGTCACGTGCACGCAAAATCCAACGTTTCTTAACACAACCATTTTTTGTGGCAGAAATTTTCGTGGGCAAACCTGGTAAATACGTACCACTTGCAGACACTATTGCTGGATTTGCAGAAATCCTTGATGGCAAGCATGATGACAAGCCAGAAAGCGCTTTCTATATGAAGGGCGACATCACTGAAGTCAAGGAAGACAAGAAATAATTCATGATTCACTTCGTTTTATATACACTCGACGGTGTTAAATATGACGGCGAAGCATATGAAGTATTAATACCAACTTTAGACGGTGAAATTGGTGTTTTGCCAGACCACATGCCGCTTATTAGTGTTGCAACGCACGGCGCCATTATGGTGCGCAAAACAGCAACTGAACGTGACGATCAACGCGACATATTTGCAATCAGCGGGGGTACGGTACAAGTAGAAAATAACGAGTTAAAAATCCTCGTTGATGAGGCTGACAGCGCCGACGAACTTAATGAACAAGAAGTCCAGAAAGCCTTTGAGCTAGCCAAGAAAATGAAAGCCGAAGCCAGGGATCACGTGTCTTTGCAGCACGCCCAAACGCTTATGGATCGCCACGCAGTTCGTTTGCAAGTTGCTGGCCTCAAGCGCCGAAAACGATAGCATTAGGCAATCATAAAGTTTACATAATCTCGATCAATACCACGCTTCTTATTTCAAGATAAAAACTATAACTATTTGCAAAATCTAAAAATAGTATTATGCTGAGTGTAATAAAATAACGGAAGGTTTTCTACAATGACAGTACGTTCAAAAGTCGCTATGTTAGTAGCGGAGTTCCTGGGTACCGGCATCCTGGCAACTGCAGTTATAAACGTGGCACGTTCACAAATTGGTATTGGGTATTTCGTAGCATTTAGTGCAGCAATTGCCTATATGCTATTAACTCTCGTTTTTAGAGCAAATTCTGGTGCACATTTTAATCCAGCAGTAACAGTTGGTATGTGGACTATTCGTAAGATCGGATCATTACAAGCACTCGCATTCCTCGCAGCACAGATGCTTGGCGGTTACGGTGCTTGGCAGTTAGCTCAGTATTTTACTGGCCAAAAACTGACGAGCATTGCAGGTAAGAATTTTGACTGGAAGGTACTCGTTGCAGAAGCAGTTGGTACGTTTGTATTTACATTTGGTATCACTTCAGCTTTGTACCAAAAATACGAAGGCGGTAAGCTCGCAGCAACTGTTGGTGCTGCACTGTTTGTTGGCGTAGTTATAGCTTCACTTGCATCAAATGCAACTATCAACCCTGCCGTCGCACTTGCTAACCAGTCGTGGGGCCGTGCATATATCTTTGGGCCAATCATTGGGTCAGTCGTTGGTATGAACTTGTACGCATATTTGTTTGCTACTCGTACATCAGGAAAGGTAACAGTCGTTAACACAACAGAAACCACTCCAGTTGTGTCACGCCGTATTGCAACATCAAAGGCTACTACTCGTCGCAAGCCAGTTGTTAAGAAGAGGACTACAACAACTCGTCGCAAAACAAGCTAGTTACCGTAACTTTTTCAATAAAAAGAACTCCGTTAAAAAGGAGTTCTTTTTATATTGTGCCGTTTAATAAATCATTCTCAAACTGCCTAGTACCATCGTAACTTGCATCATAATGACGTATATCTGGCAGATTTAGGCTTTGAATATTTTTACTGACTTTTATAACTAATTGTTGTACGCGATGTAGCGCATCCTCATCAGGAATGTATCTGAGATTTAGTTCTTTCTTGGACTCTGCTTCCACGTATGTCATTTGAGCTTCTATAATTGTATTATTCGGAAACTTTCCAGACTCACGGAGCATAAGAATGTATAGCTCTAACTGTGTCCGATGTCGCCAGGCTTTGAGCTGTAAAGATTGGTTTTTGGTGTGCAAAGAGCTCAACGGTTTACCAGTTTTATAGTCAGTTATGAGTAGACTATTTTCAGTACTGTCCAAACGGTCCAACTTACCTTTTATTGCAACATCATTTACGTGTACATTCAAAGATACTTCTGGCTTGCCCTCAACACTCAGTACTAATTCATAATTTTCAAATAGCCGTCTGATAATATTCTTGCCATGGGCTAGATAGCGGCTATATTCCAGACTGCTTAGATTTTGTTCAAGTAACGTAATTTTATATGTGGAAGTAATGGCATTTATATCAAAATTACCGTCACGCATGAGCTGCTGAGCACTTTCCAGTGCTCTATGGATTGAGCTACCAAATGCGGCCGCCGTAGATTGAGCTTCTGGCAAACGGAGCAAATATTTTTCTAAGAAATATTGTGGCCCACCTTTTGATATATCTAGGAAGTCCAGAAATGCACTAGGGCTTAATGTATAGTTTTCTAAGATATCTTTGAGAAGCGTTGTTTCATCACTACCTTCAAGCCGGGGCCATGTAACTGCAGGTTCCAATACAGTAATAGGATTGTCCGCATTATTATAAGTAATTATTTCTGCTGGTAAGATGTCACGAATTATAGACGATGGCACAGCTTCATCGCCTGCCTCGTTTGTATAGTAACTAGCAATTGTTAGGTCACGCTTAGCACGTGTCATCGCAACAAACATGAGCCGTACGTAGTCGTCATAATTGTCACCTGCTGGACGTAGTGGCAGGTTAGACGGTGCTTTACGTCCGCGTGACGATGGTTTCCAGTTCGATTCCATTGCATCCACTATATAGACAGAGTCAAACTCAAGGCCCTTTGCCTTATGTATTGTTAGGAGCTCAACTGCGTCTGAAGACGTCACAAAAAGCGACTGATCAGTGATGGTTTGGTTGTTGTCATGGCTTACGCGCATGAGCCGCACAAAATCTTCAATAGAAGCTGAGCCGTGTGTGCTAAATTCTTGCGCAAGAGTAATGAGTTTAGAAATAGCAGATATGCCAGCGAGATACGGCGTATCTACTGCGGTAGCTTCTAAGTAGTGTCGGCGCAATGGACTAGTCATATGTTCTGAGGCGCTAAGTCCAATGATATATTCGAGCATACGGACGAGCGGCTCTGACTGACTTTTGCCTGCAAGCCACAGTAGCCACTGTGCAATGCTCATAAGGTATTCGTCAGTGCTGTTTTCCATACTTTCTAACCAGTGAGTATTGTTGCGGTTCTGCAGAGCAAGCTTCCATAATATACTCGGCGTAATATGCCATGTGTCATACGTTAAAAGCTTTGGAATATACGTATTAACGAGAGCCTCGTCACCTGTAGATATTGCAGTAATAATCTCGCTAATTAACAACACCTGTTTAATAATAGGTTGTTCCAAAACACTTTGCTGTTGCTCATAGCGCACAGGCACACTTTGGGAGCGCAATGCCAAGGCAACTTTCCGTAAACTGTCATGACTGCGAGCGAGTACAGCTACGCTACCTTTTTTATGCGCTAACTTAATGGCTTTGGCAACACCATAATATTCATGTTCTTTGGTTGGAAAGGAGAGATGTTTGATGTTACTTGATGCTGCGGGTGGGTTTTTGGCGACCAATTCTTTTGTAATAGCAGCATATTTAGTCGTGACGCGTTCACTTGCCTGCTTAATAACTTCCATCGATACATCAAGCACCTTTTGGCTCGAGCGGTAATTATCTGTCAGCACAAATATTTGCGCTTTAGGATAGCTCCGTGTAAAGCCAAGCATATTACTCAGCTCTGCTCCATTAAACTTGTAGATAGACTGATCATCGTCACCTACTGCCATAATATTTGGGTTTCCTTCTGACGTATAGCTGTCTGCAACAAGGTGCGCGAGTCGAAGCTGAGCTGCATTCGTATCCTGAAACTCGTCAATCAGCACATAATGAAAACGTTCTTGAATGTCGGCCAGCATGTCAGGACGACGTTCTAGTTGCGTAATAACTTCAATTATCATGTCAGAAAAATCGTAAAAGCCGCGAGCGTGCAATGCATTTCTATAGCTTTCATAAACATCAGCTAGTGCCAACCACCAATCATTGCGCTTCCTTTCGTCATACATACCTTTTTTGCCTTCAACGGATTTGATCCAGCGGCTTTTCCACGCACTGGTATTCCTTGTCTTAGCCGTAGCTTCATCAGCGCTATGTGCGGCCTCAAAACTTTCTAATATAACGGTTGATAGTGCCGAAAGCGGCCGAGTTAGATCGTCGGTATGCTGCATAGGCAACTCCTCAATACGTAGCGCGAGTTCATCAAGTTTTTTATAACTCAGTCGCTCAGAACATATTTCTACAAGCTCCGATTCGACTGTGTTAATGTACGAAATATTATGCTCTATAAGCGCTCGCAGCTTATCTGGTGTCAAACCCGCTTCTTTAGCAAGTCTCAGCCCATCTAAGACATCTTTAGTGCTTGTAAATTGACCGGCAAATTTGAGTGCAAGCGGATTGTCGAGAGGTAGTGCTGATAGTATATTAGTAATAATTTCATACTGCACCGCTTGTGGCACATTTATAAGGCGTGCTCCCTGCCAAAAATATTCGGGGTATAGATTCATGACTTCAGCAGCAAAACTATGGAAAGTACTTATCATGACTTTACGAGCGGCCGCGCCCACGAGTTTACTCAAGCGAAGTTGCATGTTGTTCGCAGCTTTATTAGTAAACGTAAGACATAAAATGTTTTGTGGTAGGCTGTCAGATTTTTCTAATATGTTTGCGACTCGTAGTGAAAGAAGTTGGGTTTTGCCTGTGCCCGGCCCTGCAATGACCAAGACTGCGCCCTCAGTAGCATCGACAGCCTTTTTTTGTTCGACATTTAACATGTCATATTCTTTGGAGAAGTTACCCATATACTGTATATTCTACTCTGTTATGCCTAAAAACTACACTTTGAGAGATTTTGATTTTATACTGCCAGAGCGTCTTATAGCTCAAGTACCTGCTAGTCCTCGCGATCACGCCCGGCTGCTTGTGTATGATCGTAAATCACAATCAATAATTGATGACTTTTTTTATAATATTGCGAAGTATTTACCCAAAGACTCCACCCTCGTCGTTAATAATAGCCGAGTCGAAAAGTGTCGTTTGCGGTTTGGTAAAACAGAAGTATTTGTGCTTGAGACTATTAACCCTACTACCATAAAAGCGTTGGTTTATCCAGGCAAAAAGTTCCAACTTGGCGAAGTTACGGTGGATAATTTTATATTTCGTGTTGATGATATTGCCGATGACGGCGTTCGCACAATCAGCCTTGATCGCCCCCTAGACGACGTCAGTTTTGATCCGTTCCGCCTGACGCCACTACCGCCATACATAGCTCAAGACGAATCATTAGCTGAAGAATATCAAACAGTCTATGCTGATCCACTTGGTAGTAAAGCTGCCCCGACCGCGGGTTTGCATTTTACTTCAGAATTATTGGAGAACATTCGTAAAGAACATACAATTGCAGAAGTTACATTGCACATAGGTATGGGTACATTTGCACCAGTAAAAACCGATAATTTAAGAGATCACGTAATGCATGAGGAATCATACGTGGTGAGTACAGAAGTGGCACATATACTAAACGCTTCTAATCATATTACTGCAGTAGGTACGACTACTGTACGGGTCCTAGAAAGTGCACAATTGCCTTTTAAGGAAGAAAGCGGCTCTACGGCTATATTTATTACTCCTGGCTATGAATTCAAATCTGTTGGCTCACTGATTACTAATTTTCATTTACCAAAAAGTACACTATTGATGCTCGTAAGTGCGTTTATGGGTTCGGTTGACGAATTACAGCGTGTCTATGCGCATGCAATTGCCCAGAACTATCGATTTTATTCTTTTGGCGATGCCATGATAATTATTTAAAAGCGGGCGCGGCACATACAGCGCAACCGTCCTCACGGTCTGCTTTTGCAATCAAAAGTTCGGTGGCGCGCCACCACGGCTCCAAGTCTCTATAGCCCATCCAGTCGGCTGCTTGCCGTATGGCCCAGCCCAACCAGCCATAGATGTGCACTCTGCCCCAGACAACTGACGCCCAATGTGGACCAGCGGGTGTAACATAAATCGGCTTTTTTGCCTTGTATGCATACGGACGCTCATTGTTTGCGTGCCTTACAAGGTTCTCAACTACAAAATGTGCATCATACAGAGCAGTCTGTGCCATACCACTGTACGGCGTGTCAGCATTATCGCCGATGACGAATATACCTGGCCATGCTTGCATAAGCCTGTCTATCTGGACTTTATGGTTCTTGGTTGCCATAAACCCATTCTTGTCAAAGAAGGGGTTATTAGCAATACCTGCCGTCCAAACAACCGTATGACTGCGGACATATTTACCGTTCATAAGGAGCGTGTTGGCTGTCTCTGCCTGCACAGGAGTACCAAGGTATAATTTAACACCTAAGCTGCGTAGTCTTCGTTCAAACGATTTAGAAACTGACTTGGGCATACGGGGCATCAGGTGTGGCGCCGCTTCCACCACGTCGACATGTAACTTTGCATCACGTAGTCCATGCTGTTTCATGATTCGTTTTACATAGCCTGGAAGTGCGCCGGCTAATTCTACTCCCGTTGGTCCACCACCCACAATTATATAATTAAGATCTGGCTTTTTGTCTTCTATGAGCTGTTTGTGCAAATGGGCTTTAAGCTCTTCTGCTTCTTGGAGTGACTTAATACCGTATGAATATTCCTGCATACCTTTAATACCGAAATAGTTAGTGATAGCACCAAGAGCAAGAATGAGTATGTCGTAATGTAGCTTAGACCCGTCTGCTAAAGTAACTGTTTTATGAATTCTATCCAGCGTTTCGGCATGGCCGTTTAGAATTTTTACTGGCTTATCACCAAGTATTTCACTAAGTGGTATGTCAGACACCTGTCTGCTTCCGCCCGTAGCAGTATGATACAGCGTTGGGTGGTAATTAAATGTGGTCTCGTCAGAAAGGAGGGTTATCTTAAAATGTTGATCGTGCTTGGCGAGATCAAGCGCTGCCTTAACGCCGGCAAAGCCGCCCCCCACTATGAGTACATGTTTTTGCTTCATTACGCTTAAGTATACAAAATATTACCGGAAATGCATAAGGGTTATTATAGCGTCGTTGGATGCTAACTCTTTTGCTTGCGAACTAAAACAATAACAAGTAAGCTTAAGGATAATGGATAACTTCACTACTGCGCTCAAAGCCGCGGGTTTTATAGGCGAGACTGACGATTCTGCAACCGCTAAAGACTTTTATAGTCATGATGCTTCTTTGTTTGAGCTTCGTCCAGAGCTGATTGTTTCGCCAAACAACAGTGCAGACGTTCAGGCACTGATTAAAACAATTAATAGCGAACGCGTTAATAATCCCAATTTGAGCGTTACAGCACGGAGCGCAGGCACCGACATGTCTGGTGGTGCCATCAACGACTCCATCATTGCAGATTTTAACAAGCACTTCACAACTATTACATCAGTTTCGCCAACCTCTGCCCAGGTGCAGCCAGGTGTTTTTTATAGAGATTTTGAAGTCGAAACCCTCAAACATAAAGCGTTGCTTCCGCCGTTTCCTGCGAGCCGAGATCTATGTACTGTCGGCGGTATGGTCAATAATAATTCTGGTGGCGAAAAGTCTTTAGAGTTTGGCAAAACAGAAAAATTTGTGAATGAGCTCAAGGTTGTATTTGCAGATGGAAATGAGTATAGCGTGAAGCCTCTTGACAAAGCTGATTTGGACGCAAAAATGGCCCAAGGCGATTACGAAGGAGATTTATACAAAAATTTATTTGAACTGATTGAAAAAAACTACGACAAAATAAATGCCGCCAAGCCTCATGTGACAAAAAATTCTACCGGCTATAAACTGTGGGATGTGTGGGACCGCGAAACGGGCGTTTTTGATATGACCCAAATAATTATTGGTGCACAGGGAACTTTAGGGCTCACAACAGACATTAACTTTCGCTTAGTGCCCTCTACGGCTCACTCTGGTAGCTTAGTTATATTTCTCAAGAAAACGGACGACTTAGGTGAGCTTATTAATAAAGTCATGACACACCATCCCGCCACTTTCGAAGGCTTCGACAACTATACATTAATCCTAAGTATTAAACTCTTTTTTTCCTTCCATAAGCTCATTGGCTGGAAGGAGACAATCAAGCTTGCTTTTCAGCTGATTCCTGATGCACTGCTGCTTTTTCGTGGTATTCCTAAGATGGTACTGCTTGCTGAGTTTACTGGAGAAACGCCTGAAGAAGTTTCGCAAAAAGTACATGCGCTCCGTGAGGATATGAAAGAGTTTAAGCATGAGAGTTTGTTTGAAGAAGACGATACCGAGGCAAAGCAGCGCAAGTTTCAAATTATGCGCCGGAGCAGCTTCCAGTTGCTCAGAAGCAAAGTGAAGGACAAGCACACTGCCCCATATATTGACGACCTCGTAGTAAATCCAGAATACTTGCCTAAGTTTTTGCCAGAACTTCGTTTGATAATTAAAAAATATAAGCTTCTTGCGACTATTGCTGGACACATGGGTGACGGTAACTTCCATATTATCCCGCTCATGAAATTAGAAGAAAAAGACGAGCGCGAGAAGTTACAGCCAAGCATGAAAGAAGTGAATGAGCTAGTCCTCAAGTACAAAGGATCTTTGAGCGGTGAGCACAACGACGGGCTGGTCCGCGGCCCATGGCTAGAAGAAATGTATGGCAAGGAAGTTGTTGACCTATTTCGTAAAACTAAAGACATATTTGATCCTAATCACATTTTCAACCCTCACAAAAAAGCTAATGCATTGTGGGACTATTCTTTCTCGCACGTGCGCGACCACTTTTAGTAATAAGTAACAGGCTCTTGAAGACCGCAAGACTATGGCAAAAAATGGTCAATGGATATCATTAAGCTGAACACCAAGAGTGTTATAAGTGAATAGCCAAATACTTGATGGCCATACTTGATAGCATCTTTTTGTGTAAATCCACTTAAAGCTGTTCTGAGCCACAAGCCGCTTACTATAAGCATCACAATTAAATAGCTGTAGCCGGTGTAGTGCCACAATGTAGGTATGCTGACTATAATGATAAACAAAATTATATAGGCAAGAATATGTTTTTTTGCTGTCGCGATACCTTTTATTACTGGCAGGATGGGTAAGTCAGCTTTTGCGTAATCATCCCGCTTATACACGCCAATTGCATAAAAGTGTGGCATTTGCCAAACAGCCATAATAACAAAGAGTAGTAGGGCCAACATGTCGAAGCGTTCCGTTACGGCGCAGTAGCCTGCTACTAGAGACGTAGAGCCCGATATGCTGCCAATGAGAGTGCCGTGAACAGAGCGGCGTTTGTAGTAGCCATAAAGTATAACGTAGGAGAATATCCCTATTACACCGATAATTACTGTGAGTAAGTTTGTATATATTGCTAACACCATAAACCCACCGATACCCATAGCACACGCAAACAAGATTGCTGAATGTACTGTAATCTCACCCGTTACTAAAGCACGGTTCTTGGTTCTAGCCATTTTTTTGTCTATATCTCGGTCTAGATAATTATTAAACACACATGCACTGGCTATTATTAAGGCGATTCCTAGTAGTAACTCTATTAAGTTCTTAACATTAACATCCCCTTTGCTAGCTAGAAAAAAGCCGGCAGCAGCTGTCATCAAGTTACCACGGATTATGCCAGGTTTTGTGAGAAGATAATATTTTTTGAGCATCTTACATCTATAATACTCGAAAACTCGTAAATACCTTAAATCAGAAGACTTGCCCCCCCTGGTACGCTTTAGTCTTTAAAAAATCCTGTGTAACAGGTATAATCATGTAGATCTGTTTACCATATACAAATCATATTGGGGGTTCGTCAAGTGGTAAGACACTAGTTTTTGGTACTAGCATTCGGGGGTTCGAATCCCTCACCCCCAGCCAAGCATAAGCGTAATAGTATTAATATTTAATAATTTAATATTTGCTATAGTTAATACATGAATCTAATATTTATATATGGACCACCTGCTACTGGGAAACTAACGGTTGGAATCAAAATTGCAGAAAAAACCAATTATAAATTATTTCATAATCATTTAACTATAGATGTTGCAAAAGAACTATATCCCCATTTTGACATGCAAATGTTCGGACTTACTAGTAAACTAAGGCTTACAACTTTTGAATACGCCGCACAACAGAATACAAACATAATATTTACATATGTATTTGAAGAGGATGAAATTGATATAAGTTTCGTAAAACATGCTTTTGATGTAGTTACAAAAAACAATGGCACGGTTAATTTCGTACAACTATCAGCACCAATTGATGTACTGACAGAAAGAGTGTCCAATAATTCTAGAAAGTTATTAAATAAGCTTTCAAATAGTGAACAACTAAGAAAACAGCTAGATACATATAATTTTAACGCAAGCGTACCTTTTGATAATGTATTGCATATAGATACTTCTAAATCAACTCCAGAGCAGTCAGCCGAGCTTATAGTTAAGCACTTTGGGCTTCGCAGCATTATCAAAGGTTAGTTCGCCTGATAAGTTGCGAAGTACGTCCACTAGCCCCAGCCAGGTATAAAAATAATTGTTCTGTTACTATTAATTTAATGACTACAAAAAAAACTAAAAAAGACAAATTTGATAATGTGATGTATGTCACATCGTTTATGTACCCCTTAACTGCGGTACCACAAATATATAAACTCTTCAGCACTCATAGCGCAGGTGATCTATCAATAGCTACATGGTTATTATATATAGTCTTTGAATCAATATTTATTGTATACGGTATACGCAAAAAGCTATGGCCCATAGTTTTGCAAGGTATACTTTGGATAGTGGTTTATTTAACACTCGTAACCGCCATATTACTTTATGGTTAAATAAGCATCTTAATAAGTTGCGAAGTACGTCCACTAGCCCTGAGCCATAAGAAAAGTTCGAGCTTGGTTGTAAAAATGAGCCAAGCATTGCACCAAAGATGACCGTATTACATAGTTATGCATTAGTGATCGGTAAGGTATGAATCCTAAATACACTTAGCCAGCTGAAAGGTCGATTTTTTGGTTCGGAACCTAATTATTATTGCTATACTTTTGCTTTATGTAAGAGGATAATGATGGTAACTGTAAAGGAGCTAAAGAGTTGCAAATAAAAAAATCGATAAGGATACTATTAGTTAGTCTATTGCTTTTGTCAGTCATTCTACTCGGTGCAGTGCGTTCTCACTCGGTTAGGGCTGGAGTTTTCGCGGGGAATAACGGAAAAATTGCTTTTACCACCAACCGTGACGGCAATTATGAGATTTACACGATGAATCCAGACGGCACCGGGCTGATGCGCCTGACGAACAACTCGGCGGATGATAGGAACCCCAACTGGTCGCCCGACGGCACTAAGATTGCTTTCAGTTCTACTCGTGACGGCAATTATGAGATTTACACGATGAATCCAGACGGCACCGGGCTGATGCGCCTGACAAACACCACCAACAACAGCCTTCAACAAGTCAATCGTGAACCCAACTGGTCGCCGAGCGGCGCCAAGATCGCATTCGAAAGAGGTAGTAGCACTAACGATGGAGCCAACGATATCTACGTTATGAATCCAGACGGCACCGGGCAAACTCCGCTGACGACAACGGGTTATAATGATAACCCCAGCTGGTCACCAGATGGCAATAAGATCGTATTCCACACCTGTCAAAACGGTGGTTGCTCTAAAATCTACGTTATGAACTCAAACGGCAGCGGGACGACTCAGTTGACGCCGGGGTACAATAATTTCCCCAGTTGGTCGCCGAGCGGCGCCAAGATTGTCTTTTCTAAATCCGTTGGCCCCTACAGCGAAGATCTCTTTGTTGTCAACTCAAACGGCAGCGGGACGACTCAGTTGACGAATGCCACGAACAGCGCCCAACAAGTCAAAAGTTATTCTAGTTGGTCGCCCGAAGGCACCAAAATTGTCTATACAGCTGGTTCGTGGAATAGCACTCAAGATTGGGATATCTACGTCATTAATATAAACGGCACAGGCCAAACTCGGCTGACTAATAACAACGTCGAAGACAGCCAACCAAGCTGGCAGCCACTTATCGCTGTCCACGCCAACAACGACATCGGTACCGCCGCATTTAACCACGCAGTTACGATGAATGTGCTGGTCAACGATACCGTTACTTATGGTTTGGTGTTCAATCCGGGTTCGGTTAGCGTCACTACTGCGCCGTTGCATGGCACAACCAGCGTTAATACGACAACCGGCTTCATCACGTACACTCCCAGCTACGGCTGGATTGGCACGGATAGTTTTATATACAAGGTTTGCAGCGGCGCCAATGTTTTTATCTGCGCTACCGCCACAGTCAAGGTGACAACGAAAGGCGAGTACCACAGGGGTTTGTGGATTGGTGGTCTGACAGGTGGAGGCTTATTGCTAGGTGGTATATGGCTACGCACTCGTCGTCGCTCCAGCAAAGGCAAGAGTAAAAACGGCAAGTATGCCGAAGCCCAGCAGAGTATTCGCGAAGGAGCTAGTGGTGGTAGCGGAGACAATACGCCTGGCATTTTCGATCGCTGGGGCAATATGTTTTGGGTGGCGATTTTAATAGGGTTAATCCTAGTAGTAGGCACCGTTGGTGGAGTTTGGAAAATCTTATCTACCCGCAAAAAAGCTGCGCCAACCGCCACAGTCACCCAGCCAACAGTTCAAAAAGCACCAGAAAAGGCGCCTGCTCCGGCAGACAACAAAGCCAACATCGAAGCGGCTATGCAGTCCGGCAATACCGCTGCCCTTGAAGGCTATATGGCACCAACCGTGACGGTCTTAATTTGGTCATCGGAAGGTCCCGGCCCCCAAACCCCAACCCAGGCCGTGAGTGACTTATCGTACTTGAGCAGCGCCACAACTCCTTGGGACTTCAACCAAACGGCTGCCTATAGAGCCGGTAGGCTTAGCTACTGGACCGCCCACTTTACCAACCCAGCAACGGCAATGATTGGCAAATCTGCTGACAACCAGTTGATTATGATTAACTTTGATAACTCCGGCAAAATCAGTGTCATAATTATGGCTAAAGATGCTAACATCATCTAAAAGCGATAGGTTAATGCAAAAGGTTCTAGATCGGTATGCTCAGCCATAAGCATTTTGGAGACTTTGACACACGTTAGTATTTATTTGATATACTGTTCTTATGAATGATGATCAATTTACTAAACTATTCAAATACATTGAACAACGATTTGGAGATATAGAGACTAAACTAGATCAAAAAGCCTCTCAATATAGTATGGATCGACTAATTAATACCCTCGACGGATTTCTTAAACGCCTTGACGACATAGAAACGGAACAATCCGCACGTGATATGCAGTTTGAACGTTTGCTTGAATGGGCTCGTGAAGTTTCTAAAAAGACTGGCATTCCCCTCAGGGATTTGTAGACCGAAAGTTGCGAAGTACGTCCATTATCCCCAGCCAAGCATAAGCGTAATAAAATAATTAGTTAAAGTAACCTACCATTTATTTATTGTAGTAACATATATACATGAATGTAGATAATAAAAGAGAAGTTGTAGAAACATTATTTAACGCTTTAGATGATAAGGAGATAATTAATAACGTAAAGTAAACTATTGGCGGCATAGCAATACTATCTCAACCAGAAGAATTTGGCATAAACTTTGCAATAGCTTGTGATTTACCAAATCTTATTTCTGCACCTTTTGAAGCATGTGTAGCAGGTAGACTTCCTCTCGTTAATCGTGTAGCAATTATAAAAGAAACTTTCACAGATTCTGAAGGCAAAGTTCGTAATAGTTATAGTTTTCATACTACTAACAGACGGCGTTTTAACAGAAAATAAAGTTGCGAAGTACGTCCACGCCAGTTGGCGGAAGAACCAGCCATAAGCATTTTAAGTAATTTGGGTCATGCAATTCATTATCATTATCAAAGTTTTCTTCGGAAGTATTATCATTTTGTTATACTTTATGCATGATTCCTAACAAAGCAAAAATTAGAGAAATTCACAGACGATACGCACAAAGCGATAAAGTATTTAATTTAATTTACGAACACTGTCAGATAGTCGCAGAAATTGCTAAATGGTGCGTAGAGCAAAACAAACTGAATGTAGATAAAGATTTACTAGAAGCCAGCTGCCTATTACATGATATAGGTACTTATGCACTGTTTGATGCGGAAGGAATGGATAAAAATGAGCATAATTATAAACAACACGCTATTTTTGGGGCTGCTTTGATAATTGAAGAAAGTCTAGATATACGAATTGCAAATATTGTACGTACACATGTATTGATGGGACTTTCTAAAAAAGAAATTATTGATGGTGGTTTCGGAATGCCACAAAAAGACTATCTACCAAATACAATTGAAGCTCGTTTATTATGTTATGCTGACAGATTTCATAGCAAGCTTCCTATCTTCAATGCTTACGAGCCATTTTTAGCAAGACTTGAAAAGGGACTTCCCGAGCAGGCAGTAAAATTGAAACAAGCTGCTAATGAATTTGGTATACCCGACATCTTTTATTTTGCTAATAAATACGGACATCCAATACGCACTTAACTGTAAGCATCTTCAGGGCTAAAAGTTCGAGGTATGTCCACTAGGCCAGCCAAAATAAAGTTTCAGTATGTTCTAATCAATAGATTATCTGATTTCTAAAACTAAGTCCTGATGAGGGATTTCACAACATTGTTAGTTAGAAACGGTAAAGCTACCAGATACCTGAGGATCAAGCTCATCGTAGAACCTAAACGACCCCGCTTGATTGAGCGTAATTGTTTTTGCATATGATTTTGGGATTGATATCTTTGCATTACCACCGTAGTTGGTTGTTTGAGGATATACGCCAAATACGACAGTGTGCGTCGATCCATCTTCATTTATAAACGTTAGCGTGTCGCATAGTTTCGATAAAGTATGTGATGGGCTAACTACTTTATTTTTGATTGTAATCTTATGATTAGTTTTGATGGCTTCACAGGCACCTGTTTTCTCGCCACCAACTTGATATATTGACTCTTCTTGTGAGAGCTTTTTTGTAACTTCTGAAGGTGACATGTTGTACTGCAAATTATTCATAATAAATATGGACCCTACTATTACAACGAGAATCAAACTAGCCGTACCTCCAAAAAATACCACGTTATATAGTGGCTTGGGTCCGCGGCCTAAATGTAGGAAGAAGAAAACTTGGACTGCCATTTGGAGGACTGCAAACACTAGTATGGTTGCGGCCAACGTGGTTCCTGACACAGATTTGGTAACCACTAAAAAGTAGGCATTGATGGTGAGGAAAAGTGAAAGTATGAATCCGGTGATGTATGATTTCATAGTACCATGCATCCCTTTTGAAGTACTTTTTTCGTGCATATCATGCTCATTCATACAAACGCCCTCAAGTAAACAAATGTAAAGATAAAAATC
>JAYTSU010000020.1:0-6639 GCA_043745485.1 Candidatus Saccharimonadota bacterium | reverse complement strand
AGGTGACCTGCCTCCATATGCAGTTTTGCATGCAGTTGCAAGTGTTTTGAAAGGTTCACAAATCTCTCGAATCGGACCAATGGGTATTCCTTTGAGTTTACAACACCCAGAGATTACATCTGGGCACGCACTAGCGCTTGAAGAGCAACTTCCAGGCCAATCTTATTTAGGATTAGTAAGAGGTGCCTTTTTAGAGCAAATTAATATGCAACCCGCTTCACTAAGAGATGTAGAAGATTCAGTACAGTACATACGAAATAGGTTAATGGAATCCGGTATACATATACCTATCTATCTAGGTGGTTTCGGTACTCGTTTATTACAAATGGCTGGAAGATTATCTGTAGAGGGAATAAAGCTTGGGGGCAGCGTTAACTCACGTTTGGCTGAAAGAGCAAAGCAAACTCTCTCCAGTAATTCAGCAGAAATTGTACTTGGCGCAGTTAGTGTAATAGACCATGATCGTAAAGCTGCTAGGGAATTAGCGAGGTATGAGGTGGCGAAATATCTTGCCGTGGTAGGAGTGCTTGATCCTACACTAAATCAAGATGAATTAAGTTCACTAACTAACTTTAATAGAAAGTTTAGAAGAGGTGATAGCGATGCTAAGGATGCAATTTCAGATAATCTACTAGATAAATTTGCACTAGCTGGAACACCAGAGGATGCTATAGCAAAACTCCAAGAGCTAGGCATGTCAGCTACACGTTTTGAATTTGGAACACCGCATGGTTTAGTTGACCGAACAACTGCAATCAATTTTATTGGCCAGTCTATAGTAAACAAAATGGGAGAAATGTCATGAATTATCACTTATATGACTTAGATATCGTAACTATTGGGAACCCAAAAGAATTCAATTGTTCACATGTTGTAGGCGAAGGTTTATTAGTTAGTGGTGAAAATATTTCATTTAAACCTAATACTAAGAGATTTTCTCACTATGTATTAGGAGCGTTGGTTCCATTTATCGCTGCAAAACAACGAGCACAACAGCCTAACGATTGGATGTATTTTGAATCAGTTATAGCATGTCCTGACCCATTATGCGGTGCTAAGTTTAATATTACCCGCACTCATAAGCGAGTCTGCGATTATGAACCCATAAAAGATATAAGTGAATAAGGTATACTGTATTTAATGAACAAGCAAGTTATTTTAACGGGAATTCGAGCCAATAACGACTTAACGCTAGGTAATTATTTTGGTGCAATACTGCCAATAATAGATATGGCAAAAAAACGCTCTGATGAATACCAAGTAAATATGTTTATACCGGATTTACATAGTTTTACAACACCTATCGATCATAGCCTGCTACAAGAACAAATTATGCATAATTTGCGTATATTTGTGGCTGCTGGCTTGCCACTGAGCCACTCGGATGTACATATTTATCGCCAAAGTTATGTGCCTGCTCACAGTGAATTAACATGGATTTTAGACTGTTTTACTGGTGTTGGCGAGATGAATCGAATGACTCAGTTTAAAGATAAGTCAAAAGGTATTAACGACGAAAGAACGAGCATGGGGCTGTTTAATTACCCTGTCCTTATGGCGGCGGACATACTCCTGTATGGTGCAACGTACGTGCCGGTAGGAGATGATCAGTCGCAACATCTTGAATTTACTCGTGACATAGCTGAACGTTTAAATACACGATTCGGAACCTTGTTTACTGTGCCAGAAGCGGTTAAAACGCAGCACGAGTTTTTTGGTAATGACCAAGGCCTTAGGATTAAAGACCTCCAGGACCCGTCAAAAAAGATGAGTAAGAGTGACGATACTGGCAAGGGTGTTATATTTTTAGGCGATAAACCTGAGGTGGCGGCAAAGAAGATTATGGGCGCCACGACAGATTCATTATTACATATTAGTTTTGATTGGGATAAACAGCCTGGAATTACCAATTTACTACAGCTTCTAGCACTGTCTACAAATCGTCCGCAATCAGATATAAACAAACAATGGGAAGGCAAAATTGCCTACGGCGACCTCAAGAAAGCTGTCGCCGAAGCTATAACTGGCTTCTTGCAGGGTTTACAGGGACAATTAGCAGTGGTAGACAGCTCCAAGCTCATGGCCAAGCTTACGACTTCAGAAGTTTTAATGAATGAATCGGCCAATGCCACATTACTCAAAGTCCAAAAAGCCGTTGGGTTACGATAATGCCTCGTCAGTGGATTACAGTTACAGAAGAGTTGGTCGGCAAACGTACCGATAAACTCATTGCGGACTATTTTCCTTCGTACCCACGAGCAGCACTGCACAAGCTGTTTAAATCTGATGATGTCACATTGAATGAAAAGCCTACCAAGCCTGGTATTAAGGTACGGCTTGGCGACAGCATTCGCATTGACCTGTCGCCGCTTGAAATCAAGATTGAAGATATAGACCTGCCGATTATATACGAAGACGAAGATGTGTTAGTTGTAAACAAGCCAGCCGGTGTTATATCGCATGCTAGGGGACGGTATTTTGACGAGCCATCAGTTGCCTCGTTTGTACGCCAAAAAGTAGCAGAGTTAACAGGTGAGCGGAGTGGAATAGTCCATCGACTCGACAGAGCAACAAGCGGCGTTATGGTTTGTGCTAAAAACCCCGAAGCTTTGAGTTGGCTTCAGCGACAATTTAGTGACCGCAGGGTTCAAAAAACTTACATGGCAATTGTGGTTGGCAGTATGCCTACTCAAGAGGGCAGGATAGACATGCCTATTGCACGAAATACCGCAAAACCAGTAACATTTCAGGTAGATCCAAGCGGCAAGGACTCCGTGACGAATTTTAAAGTAGTTTCATGTCATAACAACTATACACTGTTGGAGCTCAAGCCAGTTACTGGCCGGACGCATCAATTACGTGTACATTTGAGCCATCTCAAGCATCCTATTGTTGGTGATGGCCTGTATAACGGTGAAACAGCAGAGCGGTTGATGCTACACGCCTATTCACTCGTTATTGCTCTGCCCTCTAAAGAGCTGGTTACCTTTATAGCTCCTATTCCAGAGGAATTTAAGAAATATACGGACAAATAATGTTTGATAGGTTGCTTATCCATCCACGCACAAGGGCTCAGCTACTACAGTTTGTCAACAAGCCGTCGCACGGCTTGATATTGATAGGGCAGGAAGGATCTGGTAAAAAAACAATTGCACATGAGATAGCTGCAGCTATGCTCAACATTGAGTCCACAAAACTTGAAAGCTATCCATACTACACATTGATAGACCCTGATGAGCAAAGCATAACCATTGACGACATACGTGCCTTACAAAAGCTTTTAACCCTTCGCACCCCACAGGTAGAAGGCATAAACATCAGGAGGGTACTTACGATAATTGACGCCGGTAGGATGCGCTTCGAGGCCCAAAATGCGTTCTTAAAAAGCCTTGAAGAACCACCACATGACACTTGCATAATCATGACAGCAGATGCCAACGGTGACGTGCTTGAAACTATCTATTCTCGGGTTCAAAGGATTGATATACTGCCTGTTTCAGAAGAGATGGCGAAAGATTATTTCACTAAACAAGGTGTTCCGGCGCTCGAGATTGCTCGTAATTATGCCTTATCACAGGGACAGGTTGGGCTTTTAAGTTCATTGCTGTCAAAAGAATCAGTACATCCGTTGAAAGACTGGGTACAAATCGCTAAATCGCTGTTGGCCAAATCGGCCGGAGAGCGAATCCTTCAAACCGAAGTTTTCAGTAAAGATAAGCCAGGGATAATATTACTTCTTGATGCATTGGGACGAATATCTTACGCAGCGCTCACCCAGGCAGCAACGTCGAATAATAAGATTGCGCTTGAGCGTTGGCGAAACAGCTTGCAGACAATTGCTGACACACATGAAGCGCTTAGTCACAACGCAAATACTAAACTGATGCTTGATCATCTCCTTCTCAATATCTAAGGATGCTATACTATAATCTATGTTTGAACTCGTATTTGTAGCAGGATTTGGATTCCTGGCTTATCGCACCGCCAAGATTCAAAGTACCGAACTAAGCAACGTTTCTCAGCGTATTAGTGATCGTATGGGTAAACTCTGGGATATTGCACAAGTTGGTATGCGTGAAAACCGTTTTTTGCGGGCAGAGAAAGCATTGCTCACTATTCTAAAAATTGATCAAAAGAACGCTGCAGCTTATAACCGCCTTGGTATTCTGTATGCCAAACAAAAAGAATATAAAGATGCCATAGACTGTTTTGAAATTGCCAGCAGCATACAACCCAGTGCTTCAAGCCTTCATAATCTTGGACTCATCTACTTTGAAACAGAAAATTACGAAAAAGCAGCGCAAGCTTTCGAAATGTCTCTAAGACTTGAAAACACATTAGCTGCGCGTCATATAGCTTACGCTAAGGTTCAAGAAAAACTTGGTAATGAAAAATTGATGATCATTGAGCTCGAAAAAGCAGCCGAACTTGAACCAAACCCCGAGACACTTGGCTTATTACTTCGGGCATATGAAGCAAACAATATGCACGCTGAAGCTGATGTTATCAAATCAAAACTCGATAAGCTCATCATGCCCGCCGGCAAACCACGCCGCGTTTTAAGACCACGTAAAGTTGTTATTTAGCACAATGGGCATACAAAGTTCAGCTACGCACACGGTTCATTACATGCAACTACCTATTTGGGCGGCAGTAAAATCACAATTTGGCTGGAAGGCAGAACGTATTACTGCACTGTGTTTAGAAAAAGATATTGAAGTGTATAAGCGGCAAGTACCTGGAGTGGGGAAGTTTTTATATATACCTGGACTTTTGGGACTAAATACAAGAAATGTAGAAGCCTATACGCAGGAAATCAAAAATCTATATGCTAAAAAGGGATTTGTCCTCAGACTAGAACTTGACCAGCAAAAAGATGATGAACTCCTAAAGTGCTTAGAAGATGCAGGCTGGAAAAAAGCAAAAAAGCATATTCAGTATCGTAATACGGTTGTTGTTAATCTGAGTAACTCAGAGGAAGTTATCTGGATGAGTTTGAAATCGCGGGGTCGTTATGAAGTTTTACAGGCACAAAAATCTGGCGTAGTTATAGAACAAGCAGAACCCACAGAAAAGAATCTCAAGAAAATGTACGAACTCATGCAAGTGACATCTGCACGAAACAAATTTTATATACGGGACATGAAGTTTACGATGGCGTACTGGCTAAAATTTAGTCAAAATAATCAGTTACGGTTGTTCTTTGCAACCCATGAAGGCGATGTTTTGTCAGGAGCTATTATTTTAATGAGCGGGCAAAAAGCGTGGTATAAAGACGGTGGCTCTACAAGAGTAAAAACACAGCTGATGGCAGCTCGGTTAATACAGTGGGAGGCTATGAAACGTTTAAAGGCTGATGGCATAACTATGTATGACCTAGGTGGAATCCCGTCACCAGACGTCCAAAAGTCAAGCTCTATGCATGGTATCTATGTATTCAAGACAGCGTATTCTAAGCAGACAATGGAGCTAATGCCAGCTCTCGAATTACCACTGAGCAAGCGATATGTATTATGGCCAAAAACCGAGAAACAATGGCTTCGTGTCTATAATCTCTTTGCCCATAGCCTATGGTATTAGTTAAATAATTGAAAGTACGGCATATATCTGTTAAAATGCATCGGTATTTAACAGATATAAATGCCGCCTTAGCTCAGTTGGTAGAGCGTCAGTTTTGTAAACTGAATGTCGTCGGTTCGAACCCGACAGGTGGCTCCATTCCCCACAAAGCAGGCTTTGCGGGGGCCCCAAATGTAAATTGATCAATATGTTTGACTAAACACTCAGTTACAGTCCATAAAGACACAACTACATTAATATGCAGAGTTAGTGAAGCGGTCAAACACAAGAGACTGTAAATCTCTCGGCTTATGCCTTCGAAGGTTCGAATCCTTCACTCTGCACCAAGCTTATGCTTATGGGTTACAATCAAGAACAAATCGAAAAATCTATTAAACACCTGCAGACAGTAGACAACATTATGGTAGACCGCGGGTAAAAAATGATAATACCTAAAAGTCGCAATTAAAAGACTTAAAATCCCAAGTGCAACATAAAAGCCCCTAGTATGCTATACTCTAAAGAGCAAGTGGTTACTACACCTTCTCCATCGTTTTAATTCAGTTATAGAATTATATCTCTCTGGTTGACAGTACTCCCCTGGGCAAACAATCAAGCTAACGAGGTATGTTTACTATGACAAAAATACAAAAGCGTATTGAGATAGTTCGCTCTACAAGAAACGGCTTGAGTTCGATGAACCACAAGACAGCTTTAGGTATAAAAGCAATATTGGAAGGAGCCTATGAAACAGTAGGAATTACTATTATTGATTGTCTTGCTGACATAGACAAATTAGTTGCTAAACAACCAGACTTAGCATTCATGGGATGTAAATACGTTCCAAAAAATAATGGTGCCGGCACTATTTATGGCAGCAAAATTTGGATAACCGATTACTTAGAAAAACATGGCATCGCATATACCGGCTCTAACCATGCTGCCCAAGAATTTGCACGCGATAAAGTACGAGCCAAAGACCTAGTTACAGCTAATGATATTAAAACATCTGCCTTTCATATTGTTGGGCGCAATCAGAAAATAACTGCAAATGATATTACTTTGAATTACCCTATTTTT
>JAYTSU010000019.1:0-6656 GCA_043745485.1 Candidatus Saccharimonadota bacterium | reverse complement strand
GCCACCGCACCACAAGCCGCTGGAGTTATACATGGAGATTTTGAACGTGGTTTTATCGCTGCCCAAATAGTGGACTATAATGACCTCATGGCGGCAGGGAGTGAACAGGCCGCAAAGGCTGCTGGCAAAGTGCGTACAGAAGGCAAAACTTACATAATGGGGCCGAATGATGTTGTCGAATTTAGGTTCAACGTCTAGCAGTAGCGAAGTTCTGGGGGCCACGACACATGTAGCCTACTGGAATATTATGTGCGACGATGACAAGCGCTTCCCTTCACAAGCAAGCCGTATACCTGATATTTCTAACCAAATATTGAGCATCAATGATGGTCAGGGTCCAGACATTCTTTACATGTGCGAAGGCGCTGACCCAGAATCCATTCAGAAAATTGCCAACCTGGCTTGCATGCAAATTGTGGGTGAACCACAGCACTACAGCTCCCACGAAACTATGGCCTTTGTGGCCAAGGCAAGCGTAGCGGAGCATGCAGAAGTTACTTATGTAAAATGCGGCAACCGCAGATCATATCCGTACGGCTTTCTTGTTATGACAGGCCAGGATGAGACGCTAATTGGACTACATAATCCTCATCGCATTGTCTTTGACGCACCGTCTCGAAATTATATAAATAATAGCTTGCTGGACGTTGCCAAAACTGCAGACACGCCGAGGGTACTTCTTGCGGGCGATTTTAACATGCAGCCAAATTCTCGGCTCCGAGAGAATTTACTAAACGAAGGCTTTACAAACCTGTTTGCACAACATCCCCCTATCTATCCGACACCTGGTTTTGAGACCGTTGGCACACTGCGTTTCATCCCTAAGTTCATTAGAGAAAGGTACCACTTAAGTCTTGATGGGGGATATGGCAAAGGTTTTAAGGACATACACGCGTGCGCCTTGCCTACCACATTAAGCGATCATGTCCTGCTTGAATTTAGGTATCCAAAAACTGCTGACACTTCAGCAGTCCAAAATGAAAACGAAGCGATTGCTGGCTAAGAGTAGTAGCGTGAAACTCGGCGGCGCATCATAAGTGGCACACGGGTGTACGGGTTGGTTGCCTTGTATTGTAACTGCGCCACACCACCTAAGTCTTGGCCAAGCTGATAAGCTGGCAACTGGACTTGTGTTGGCTGGATGTGGTGTTGTCGGGTTTCCATAACCTTGTCCTGAAGATATGCGGTCAGTTCACGAAGCGTATTGTTATGTAAGCTCGTGAAAGCAACAGTTTTATTAACCGTACAGACTTTCATGGTTGCATCAATCAAACGATGGCTAAAATCTACTTCTGAAATCATGTCATAACGAACATCTTCAAGTGACAAATACAGTGGCTTTTTATCAACTAATAGCAGGCGTCTGTCTGTTGCACACAGCATTGCAAAGCCACCTTCATAACGACCATTCAGACAATGCTTGATTGTCTCGCCTTCAACCAAAATATTCCGAAGCTCACGCTTCTCTGCCCGCCCCCAAAAGTGGAAGTCAGCTTTAATAGCATCTAATTGGTCTTCTATCACCTGCATTTGTACCATAGCGCTGCACCTCCTTAGTACTTTAAGCATAGGCCGTTGTGAGATTTTATGCCGTAAGTTATGTCACTAAAAAGGTGTGATAAATGGCTGTGAGATACGTCACACTATTGTGATTTAACAGATTGAATACTGCGTTAAAACGAGATGCTATTTAAAATACTGTCAATTTTGATGTGGTTAGCATCATATACTTGCTTGGATGCAGCACCAATATTGAGGATATACTCGATGTCCTTATCTTTCGGGACAAGATCCAAAACGACGTAATAAAATGTTGTTTCTTTGCTACCACTACCGCTCTTACAAGAAAAGCTATACTTGACCGCTAAAAATGAGTTGGCGAGTGTAATTTTTTTAGGTTTGTCTTGGTAGACAGGATTTGTGTCACACCCTACTTCAGATTTTGCAGGCAATAAATCGGTAGAAGCTTGTGTAATCTCTTTGTCTATAACTGTTTGTAAAGCTTTTTTATCTGCTGCTTTTAAGTTGTTTGGCGTTGACTGAAAAACGTTCTTCTTTGCACTCACATTCATTTTAAGTGCGTAGGTTGGCTTCTTGGCACTGTCTTTAGCTAAAGATGCCTGAGGATGATAGCCCACTGCTGTAGAGTCGGAAGTATCCCTTATCCAAGATGTTGGGCGCTGATATTTTAGGCCCTCGTACGAATCCTTGGAAAGTGACCCAATAAGTGTGGCCTTTGATGTAAATACTGCCACCGCCGCGCCAATAACTACGAGCAGGGCTAAAATACCCGCGATGATAAATAATTTCTTCTTACTCTTCCCTTTTGATTGCTGTGAAGCCGCCTGCGGTGTATAAAGTGGCTGCGGAGCTTGAATAGGTTGTACTGGTACGGGCTCCACATAAGGTGCTGGCTCAGGTTGTGTTATTGGCTGTGGCATTTCCTCAGCAAGTATTGTTTGCGGTGCTAGCGGTTCAATTGGCATAGGCTCTGGCTGCATATCGGGGCTGAGTGTTGGAGGCACATTGGTATCAGGGTTCATAGCTTATTTTATTCCTTTTATATACTGCTCATGGTACCACGCGTCAGGTATGAGAGGAAGTGCGTATGCCCATTAAAAACGCTACGAGGCCCATTGCTAGCCAAAAAACTTTATTGCTGTCATAATTAATCCATGTTGGCCTCAAAAGCACAAACAGACGCTCACGTTAATCTTTTCCATCAAGGAACGCGCCTGACGTATAAAAAAGGCGAATTTATCATCCGGCCAGGCGAAACTCCGTCTGGCATTTTTTATATAGAATCGGGACTTGTTAAAGCCTATGACATTACAAAGTACGGCGAGGAAAACCTCCTAATTGTTCGTAAAGAACGGGAGATTTTTCCCCTTATTTGGGCAATTACAGGTCTAGAGCGCCATGTTATATATGAAGCCTTGGCACCCACCGAAGTTTGGCGCTTGGACCGCAAGGCATACATCACATTCATCGAACAAAATAATGAAGTACTGGCACCACTCCTTGATATGACTGTCGAGATGTACCGTATCCATTCTGAGCGGATTATAAACTTAGAATATCGGACAGTGCGTGAACGACTCATATCTTTTTTGTTGTCCACTGCCGACCGCTTTGGTAAAACCATTGAAGGTGGCATAGAAATCCAAGTGCCTCTGAAGCAGCAAGACATTGCCAGCTCCATTAATGCCTCACGAGAGACCACAAGCCGCGAGCTTAACACTCTACACCGCAAGGGTTACGTAGACAGCGGCAAAGCACAGATAATTATAAAAGAATCCGAAACACTGCGCTCATTCTTATAGCTATTTAAGTTTTTGGAGTAAGTAAAACCGTTCGGCGTTGCCTTTTTCGCCGTGCACGTCACTGTCAGCTTTGTCACGGATAATAAATGCCGCACGAGTCCACGTTTCAAAATCTTTTAATATGTCACGACGCATTTTGTCATTCTTAATGACACCTTTATTAATCTGACTCTTGCCTGCTTCAAACTGCGGCTTTACCATGGCTATAATCTGCGTCTCTTTATTACTGAGGGTGCTCAGGTGTGGCAAAATGTCCCGTAACGATATAAAAGACACATCGATCACGATAATATTTGGGATTTCGGCAAGATAGTCCACTGCTCGGATGTCGGTTTGTTCATGTAACTCAACCTTCGGATCTTTCCGTAGCTTTGGATGCAGCTGATTTGTACCCACGTCCACCGCAACCACTTTTTTAGCACCATGTTGCAGTGCATAGTCCGTAAAACCGCCTGTGCTACTGCCCACATCTAAGACATTTTTGTCTTTAAAGTCGAGTTTTAAGATAATTGCCACGCTAGCTAGCTTTAGACCAGCCCGTGATACATATTGGTCACTATGAAGCCCAATCTTGGCATTCTCATCAATAAAATAACCAGGCTTTGTCTGCACTTTGCCATCAACTTTGACCACCCCAAGACGTATGTAGCTCTCGGCCTGGCTGCGTGTGGTAACGAGTTCTTTTGCAACCATTAAATGGTCAAGCCGGTGCTTCATATTACTTACTTTTTGCGCTCTCTATACGTGCCGTCTTCGGTGGAGACACTGATGATGTCACCAGTTTTGATAAAAGCGGGTACACGCACAGTAATGCCTGTCTCCATGGTGGCATCCTTTTGTATTGCGCCTGAGCTGTCGCCTTTGACGGCATTTTCGGCGTATTTGACTTCCAAATATACGTTTTTTGGCAGTTCAATATTGATGGCACGACCGTCAAACAGCTGGACCTGTACCGTATCACCCTCTTTCATATACCCTGCAAGATCACCGATGATATCTGCCGCGATTTCGGATTGCTCAAAGGTGTCATTATTCATGAAAAAGAATGTTTCGCCGTCGTTGTAAAGGTACTGCACGGTCTGGTTCACAACATCGGCGTAATCAAGCTGGTCATTACCCTTAAAAGTTTTTGCCAGCACCTTACCATCTAGCAAACTCTTAATTTTGACGTTTACAATTGAGCCACCGCGGCCCATCACCTTTTGATTGTACTCAACCACTTTATACGGCACGCCGTCCAGCTGAAACAGAACACCTTTTTTGAGATTCGTAATACTTAATGCCATCTTTATTCTCCTTTGATTAGTTCTATCGGCGGTAATATTGCGCCAAAACTCTTTGGAACTAGCCCAATTGGAGCGGGTGTTTCTATTTTGAATATATTGCCGAGTTCAAGACTTGTATAACCTGCATCAATAAAACTGCCTACCGGAAAATCCCAAATGGTTCCTGCGAGCCTAGTGGATACCCGCGGTTCTGGAGGTAGCCCGTCTTTATAGTCATATGTAAAGAACTGTATTATTTCACCGGTTAAAATTCGTTCTACTGGCATATTTATTCCTTATCTTAACTGATCAATTATATGTTCGTTTAACGCCGAAAGGTGCGCGACATCAGTTATGTCCAAAAGGTCGTATTGGCTGGCTGCCAAGATTGCCTCACCTGTTTCTTTGAGCTGGTCGGTGGCTTCGTTGAGTGCCATCAACTGCTCTTTGGTGTCGTCGCTGCCAAAATAACGGTCAACCGCCCCACGCGCAGTGGTGATGGATTCGCGCAAACGAATCATTGCTTCACGCGCCGGTCTGTCGAGTTTGTTTAGTTCCCGAGCTGCCTTCAAAGTATAGATATACTTCTCAAGCTTCTTGGTTTGGCTGGACAGTGACTCTGGCTCCATTACCTAATCTTATCAAGTTCAACATTAATACGCTCAAGATCGTGCGCGCTAAACATGTTCATGGCCTGGCAAATGTTCAGCTTACCGCGGGCTTCTTCAATCCCTTGCTCAAGCTCTGAGCCAGACAATCTTCCAAGCATACCGATACTATCCAGTACCTCTTTTGAGAACTTTGAGTCTAGCTGTATGCCCAGACCTGGTAATGAACTCCTGTTTCTGCCGTTCATGAGCCCCTTTACCATATCCCAAACAACCTTAACTTGGTCTTGTTCCTGCATATTAGCTGTTCGAAACGAAAGGCATCAAAGCTAGGTGCCTAGCATTCTTGATAGCACGAGCAAGCTGACGCTGCTGGCTTTCGGTCAAACCTGTCTTTTTACGTTGTTCAATCTGTCCGAACATGTTGACGTAGCGCTGCAAGGTCTTGAAATCCTTGTAGTCAAAAAATGCTACATCTGTTCTGTGTTTAAAAATCTTCGCCATCTGATTTATCTCCTTTAATTATTCTTATCCTATACATTCACCAGATACAATGTGAGGGACAGCAATATCTACTGCTAGTTTCTGCTCACTTGTCACATAGTCATCATCATCTATGACACTATTTAATATAAAATGTGCCCTTAGAGATGCTTCATTTATGTCAGTTGCTTTCGTGAACATCTCATTTGTTCCTGTACGGAAATGTGTCCCAGCTATTGCGCTCAAAGCGCAAATGACTTCTCTACTTACTTCTCCACTAGGTAATGTACTAACTAAACAATCAGCACATGCCCTTTCAGTACCGCAATTAATTCCGTAATTCATATTTTTCCTTAATCCACCGATTTAGTGCAGGTTCTAGGAAATTTTGGTTAGTGCAGTTTGGTGTTAAGTACGAGCACAAAGTTTGAGCTGTATTTAACATACAGTGAGAACTTTTGACGCAGTACTTAACCCAAAATGTGCAACCTAGAATTTTCTAGAATGGGATGTCGTCAAGGTTGATCGGCTCATCGCCAATATCCTCAATAACAACATCATCCTTTGCAGCTTTCTTTGAAGGCTTAGCTGGAGCTGACTCATCAGTTGATGAACCGCCACCATAACTAGCACCACCTTCAGACCCCCCCTGACTACCTTCACGACCACCGAGGAATGTCACGTCATTAGCGACCACTTCCACCTTGGTGCGCTTCTGACCGTCTTTTTCCCAGCTACTGCTTTGTAAACGTCCACTCACCAGTGCCGGTCGGCCTTTTGTGAGATATTGCGCTACACGCTCGCCAAGTGGACCCCAGGCAACAACATCGACAAAGTCGGTTGCTTCCTGCCAGTTGCCATCTGCGCCTTTATAGCTACGGTTGAGGGCCAGGCTAAAGCTACAAACGCTTTGCCCGTTGGGTGTGCTCCGGAGTTCCGGATCCCTCGTTAAATTGCCCATGAGTGTGACTTGGTTG
>JAYTSU010000018.1:0-25347 GCA_043745485.1 Candidatus Saccharimonadota bacterium | reverse complement strand
TTTAGGAAACTAGAATTAGTTCCACAGCCTGATATATCACTTGCTTTATTATCTACCAGCCATTTTCCAACATCAATCGGTGTTTTCTTGTTACCTGTAAGTGTAGCAATAATCATGGCAAGTGCGGTTGGTCCACAACCGCACTTATCGAAGCTTCCGGTACCATAAGTATTGGTGCCAAAGTAGGTAAGTTTTGTGTTGCAGCTCTTTCCTGAAGGACACCCCGCTTCTTGGCTGTAGTAGACCATAGGGTTTGGGCCCTCGTCTGGCAAATCATAACCACCAGCACCAGCAGACAAAGGTACGCCACTGGCACCACTTACACATCCACCACCGGCGGGTATCGAGGCACCTGGTGCTGCTTGGCCGGTTACCTGCAGAATCCATGTTGAGACATTATGAATATAATCAAGGACATCTGCATAGTTTACGTATTGTTTCATAAGTGTGTCGTACACTTGCGTAGGATCACCGGGCTTAATAATTTTTCCCGATACGTGCACAGACAAGTAGTCACTCAAAGTTTTTACTTGTGCATAGCTTGGGTGGCTGGCAAGTCTTGTTGGTATACCGTCGGTAAAGCTGGTAGGTCCAAAGAATGAATCCTCAAAACTTGGCCATTCTTTATAACCGTCCTTATTAAGGTCTGGATTTCCTTTATTACCAAAAGAATTATAGTTAATAATTCTATCCGGGCCTCTAGGTTGTATTGCAACCGGAGATGTTCCTAGTTGCGACTCTTGCACCGCGATAAATAATGGAATTAAAGGATTGGTATTAACACTCTTACCTTCTGCAATTAAGCGGGCTGAAAAGTTTGGTATAGACAAATATGGTGAGCTTGCCTTTCTTTGCCTAATAAATTCATTTAACTTCAATGCAAGTCCAGCTTCGTCAGGAAAATTAGGGTACGTTAATGCATAGGCATCTGAGCCTGTATTTGTTCCGCCCGCTGGGCTGGCTGGAGCTGCAGGGTCCGCTGTAGTCGTTCCAGTTGGTTTTGGAATTTGCGAGATAATCCAGTCTGCCTTTTTTTGCCGACCTTCCGCTGTGTCAATATGTACGCCGTCAGCCCCTCCAGCTACGTATGGCGCAGGCGCAATTGATGGGTCTGCTGCCGCCGCCGCCGCGTAGTCTATGACATGGAGATGGTCATCCCCTGCTAGTGCTGCATTGATGTCATTATTGACGTTAATATAATTATTCTTCTGGACGCTAAAGTATGTATTAACCCAATAAATTTGGGGATTTGTCGTATTGGTAGTTCGGATATACTCCACGAGGTTCTTAATTGCTGACTTAAAGTCGGTCTGCTCTTTGTTTGTTCCAAGACCAATAACAATAATATTAGCGTCAGCTATATCTTGCGGGTGCTCGGCTAAGTGCGGGATGGTGTTTATGACGTTTATGCCTCCCTGTGCTTCAAGTGAATGGCCTGTTACGCGCGGAGCATTTCCGTCCAGGCCGGATGGCGTATAAGTTGTATCGACAGAAAACCCAGCTGCTAAGGTCTTCTCTAAGAGCATTCCATAAATCGTGTGCGCTTTATTGCCCTGGGTCATATGGTATGTCAAAGAGTCACCGATATAAAAAACTTTATTTCCAGTTGCAGTTGTCGGGATCGTGGCGGACCCGCATAAAGCATCACCATTAGCTTTGTAAAAAGCATTCTGATTTTTAATATCAGAGATATCAGCTTTACTCATAGCATACGTACTACCCAACAGAATACTTGTAAGATAAAATATGCCGAATAATATAGCAAGAGCCCGTTTTATATGTGTCTTCAATATTTTCATATGTCTCATGATTATCCTCCGGTTGGAGACAGATGCCACGGCTCGCATGTCCCGCCCGATCCTCCCGTTATAACTTGTCCACTACTATTTTTCCCGTCACACGAAAGCAATAGATTGTATTGGGACGAAGTATCATGGATCCATTTTAGGCATGGACTTTGTAGCGCAACATCTATGAAATAACTTAAACCCCTGTCCGACGTGCTCCCTTTGCCGCCGTAGACGTATGGTTTGCCCCTACCACTACACTTTATGTCTAGGGCTATGGCAAATTCATGATTTGATCTTCCAGGAGAGGTAAAATTACCCGGATTAGCTTTGTAGTTTGCAGCTTGTTCGGCATACGTCCTATATCCATCACCATCACCGCTATCCAAATTAAATCCCGCCGCGTTAAAGGCCCGGAATAACGCATCAAATTTACTTACCATCAAAACATTAAACCTAATCTTCTTCCCGCTGACCAATACATTGCACAGGAGTATTCTTAACGGCCCAACACCGCTCTTGTACGCATCGGTGACATAGCCGTACGTACTTATCGTGTCGCTCGTTGGACAGGTTACACCATCTGGCGTTGGGATAGCGTCCAAGTCTACTGTAGGAGGGTTCGTTACGGCTTCAGAAGTAGTTTGACCATCCATGATATCACCCAAAGACTTATCTAAACCAAGCGCTCTATAGCGTAATGCCATGTAATCATTATCTGGGCCATCGCTTAATTTCTCTGCTGTGCAATCGCTATCTGTTCTCAGGTCTGTCTGTGACCTATTCGGATCAAAGCATTTGCCAATAGACTTATCGAGTTTTGCAATTTCGTCATCGCTAATATAGTCAATATTGTGAGCTGCACTATAAGTTGGGTCGTTTTTTAATTTATCGATTTCATCAGGTGAAAACCCCCACTGCTGTATGTGGGCATATGGATTATAGTCAACGCCTGCAAGTGCATGAGCGGGGCTCATTAATCGTATTAGAGAACTAAATGGGTCAACAGCCGCCGAACCTATACGATTTACGTAGGAAAGCATGATACTTTTCACTCCATTAAAGCCTGTCGGTGAGCTTGCTGCTACTGATCCTATAAAAGAAAAAGGATTATGGATATCAACGAATCGGGTGGCAAAACTCTTAGACTGCCAGTGAGTCTTTTGAGCTGCTGCATAAAGCTTATCTTGCGATTTAGCATTGGTATCAGATATAGGTTTTCCATAAATACTTCGTACCGATCTTTCTTGCACGAGATTCATACCTGTTTTAGCTCTCTCGTAATAACCTGGCCCTTCCTCGGCACCGCTAAGTGATGTGCCACTAAGCATTCCTGTTACGTATGATAACCCCAGACTGTAAGCAGCAAAACCACCTATGGTGGCAACACTTTTAAGTGTAAAGACACTTCTTACTGTTCCAAAGACGGCTTCTCCCAACGAACGCATGAAGGTCATGATTGCTACTTGGCTTAATCCTTCCTCGGCTGCGATACTACCACCATCACTCAGGAACCCTACGATGGCCTGTGCGATAACTTCTATGCTGACTGCCACAATTGCACCGGTTGGACTCAGGATTGCTCCACAAAATTCCTCATCAATCTTATCTCGTAACGGTGGAGCTATACTAATCAACCCTGCCGTAGCAAGCGTTGACGGGCTCGTAAGAGTCTTTATGAGGTTCCTGAAATCATCACTTATAGCTGGGGTAATAAGTGGTGCCATGGACTCAGCACTCTTAATATTCTGTGTCTGGCTCGTATCATACAAATATCCTGAAGCACTCTCTGCACCGTCAAGTTGTGTAGCTGTTGCTGAGACCGCCTGAGGTTCTACATCCCCAGCTTTGGTTTGATCTCGTTTAGCCAGCAAATCTAAGGCGATTTTGCTAGCCTGTTTTTCATTATTTTGCTCCACTTCTCCTAAGTGAGAGAAAGCGGTGTTTGTCATACATGCCAAACTAGCCACCAGTACGCCAGTACCTATCGTAGATGCAACGCCTTGTACCCTTGTTGCATTTGCTATATCACCTTTTAGGGCCACTTCGAAGTACGAATCATCAAAAGAATTCCCGTTCTTTTCAAGGAATGCCTTTACTCGTTCAATATTTCTGGCTGACTTACTTAAGTTATCTATCTCCTCAACGCCAGTATTTATAGCTTCCTCATCCGCCAATACTTTCTCTGCTTCGTCGACCTTATTTTTAGTGTCGGCTTCAATGGGCTTCAGGCCAATATAATCCCGGGCTTTTTGTCTCCAGCCACTAAATTTAAATCCGATATTATCGGCGACTGTGCCAAATATTCTACTTCTTATGTACCTTGGTTCGAGCTGAAATTCTTCTCCTACTGCTGCTTGTAGGCGGCGGGTCACCTCGGCTCTGACCGTCATAGCTTTTTGCGCATTTCTCGGATTTAGTTTAGATAATCCGTCTGAGAGTTCTGAATAAGATTTTCCAAATAATTCATTAGAAATCGCATCAACAGAAACGAGCTTTTCGCCCACTGTAATTGTTTTGAGCGTTCCCTCCTCAAGACCGAACCCGAGCCGTCCATCTCTGCCTAGTTCCGCGAGTTGACTATCTACGTTTCGGAATTTAAATCGATCAATTATACTTCTGCCCCTGACCGTGACGCTTCCCTCTCCTTCTGTCAATGACGCATCAAAGATATTTTGTGTCATTCTTTCCTGCATAATGCCGTTGAAGCGTGCGTAGCCAGAGGTTTCAAGAACTTCTGCAAAATGTATAACTTTCAGCGAACTAAGAAATACTATGAATATAACTACGAATGCTACCATTACGACGCCAACTCCAGCAGCAGCGACATATCGTTTCTTAATACCCTTTTTTGTCTTACCTTTACCCTTGTTGAAATTAAAGGGTGTTTGCGAATTGGACTTTGCATTGTCGGGCTCTTTTTCCACACCTTTTTTATCTCCACCTCCTTCAGTGTCATCCCCTGTCGGTGCAGATTTTAGATTGTGATCTTTATTTTTGGCGCTACTTGATACGCTTTCCGAGCCGTCAAGATCATCTGTTGGGCTTTGCTCTTCGGACTCTTCATTTGGCTTCATGCCCCATTTTTGGTCTGCTTTTTCGCGAGCACTTAAATGCTTGGCGCTGTAAGGACTTTCATCGTCATAATTATTAGGTAATTGTAATTCACCCATTTTGCTACATTCCTGGAGTTAATCGGTTACTCAGATCAATCGTTCCTTGTGGCTGATTAAAATCACCCTGTTGCATAGCTTGGACCTGCTGCGGATTTGTTGTAATCAGACTCGTCTCAGTAGCACTAGCAATAATCTGTATATGTACATGGTTCTGTCCTGCAAAAAATAGGCCTTGCCCAACCGGGAACTGGCTTAGGCGCTTCTTTTCTTCACTTGTGAGCTTAAACACATCTGATAGTACATCAACAGCCGAACTAGATTGTTTAAGCAAAAGCTGCATTGAGGCGTTGGCAACAATTGCCCGGCCCATCCGTGAACCCATGAAGTCTTCAACGTCCTGAGTAATTGTTGTAATGCCTAGGTTATATTTACGGGCGCGTTTGGCCAAAGAAAACAAGAAATTGGCAGAATCCTCATACTTCATAAGCTGCCAGGCTTCATCAACAATCAAAATGCGCTTTTTCTGGTCAGATTTTGTCTTGTTCCAGATGTAATTAAGCACAATATACATAGCCACAGGGCGAAGTTCGTCCTCAAGGTCACGGATATTAAACACAACCATCGGGTTATTAATGTTTATGTTACTTTGCTGTGAGAAAATGCCCGCAAAGGTCCCAGACGTATACTTGCGCAAACGTTGTGCCAATTGCGGTCCGGTGCCTCCCATATGCAGGAGTGTGTCATACAATTCGTTAATAGTTGGCGGTGGCGACTGATGCGTAAGTGGATCATTGGTAATACCAGCACGGGCATACGTCTCAATCAAGGCTGCGTCTAAGTCAGATTCCTCAACTGGATTTAAAGCAGGCTGAATGACGCCACCCTGTCCACCAAGCATTTGGCTCTGGGCACCACCCATCATAAGTCGCAATAGACCGTGTAGCGTAATAAGGTTACTCCGCAGCGCATTGTCTGCTTCTTCAGCATCAACTACTTGCGGCAGATCAAATGGATTGATACGCGTGTTAGAACTCAGACTCAGGCGGACGTAGGCACCACCAACAGCATCGCTCATGCGCTGATATTCGTTCTCTGGGTCAATAATAAAAATCTCAGTGCCAAACATTAGGCTTCTCAGCGCTTCAAGTTTGACGGCAAAGCTTTTGCCAGCACCAGACTTGGCAAATACCACCGAGTTGCCGTTTTCCAAACTAAAGCGGTCAAAAATGACAAGTCCTGAGTTGTGCATGTTGATGCCATATAAAATGCCACTGTCTTGGCTCAAATCCGCTGATGTAAATGGGAACGATGTCGAAAGCGCACCGGTGTTCATATTACGACGGATTTGCAGCTGGTCTACAAACTGCGGCAAGGTGCTGTTGAGACCCTGCTCTTGCTGTGCACTGGCAGGCTTCGAGTAAATCAACTGCTGGCCAAGCATCGACTCAACCTTATGGCTCACAAACTCTAACTCATCCAAGCTTTCGCCGTAGATTGTAAAATACAGACCAAAGCGGAAAAAGCGCTCTTCTCCCACCTGGAGTTTATCGCGCATTTCTTCGGCATCGATGATGCTTGCTTGCTTGCCCGGGTCTCGTACGCGGCCCTTTTCAGCATCAATCTGTAGCCCCGCCTCAAGCTGACCCACCTTTTTACGGAGGTTTTCAAGCACCACTTGGCTTTCTACTGGATAAATAAACATGCTCAGGTCGATGACTTCATCCAGGTTTACCATGCCACTCAACCAGCCGGTAAAGATTTGACGAGGATAACCATAGACATAAAACGTCCGTGCATAGCGGGTTCCAATCCGAAAGAAACCACTCTGGAATTCAATAGAGCTCGGGGCAATAAAATCGCGGAGCGCTGTAACGCCTTTCTGGAAAGCGCTGTTTACTTCTTGCTCTTCGCGCATCCGTTGGGCTTGAGCCAATGCTACGGGGTCTGTTTCTTGCTGCTTCTTACCAAATGCCATTAGAATTTCATCCTTGTAGTTCTTTCTCTAACTCTGGCTGACGCGCAAAGCCCTGCCCCTTTGTCACGACCGGTGCATTTAGGTCATTAAAGTTCTTTAACTGCTGGCGGGTAGCAGTGTCAGGGTTGTAGGCATCGTAATACAGCTCAATGAGCTCTTGTGTATCAAGTGGCAACCCTTGAATCCCGCACTGGAGAAGTCCACCCAAGGCAGCTTGCACGCGGTTGCGCAGCTCCGATTTAGCCGCCTCAAGGTCGGCTTCGTTGATAACGACGTGGGTTTCTTTATTCGAAAAAGCACCCATAAAGTTGCTTACAAAGTTCTTACTGGCTTCGACTGCCTTTTGGGCATCCACGGCTGGAATATATGGGACAACCACATAAAACTTCTTGTCCATAATGCTTGTTTGGGTTGCGAGGTCGCTCATGAAGGCAATGTAATCCTCCATCAACAGTGCGAGTAGCATGTTGTCATGTTCAGAACGGATTTTGTCGAGCTTCTCTATGTATGGGCGCAAATCCACTTTTTGTGAGCGGGTAAAGATTTGGATTGGGAAATAGAGCGAGTTTAAGAAGCCCTGATAACTATACTCAACCGCTTCCCGTTCTTGCGGGCTCATTAGATCAAAGTTGATGCTCTTAACCATAATGACTGACCTAAAACTGCCGTCCTGCATAATCACAATACCGTCACGCACTTCAGCAATCTGTAAGGAATTTTGCGTACTGTTGGGGTTGGACTTTGGTAATACGGGTACGACTTGTGGTACTTGTTGGCCGTACGGTTGTCCTGCTTGCGGTGCGTACTGCGTAGCGGCATAGCCGACCGGGTTGCTTGGTTGGATAAAAGGCGTTGGCCCGGCTACGGCTGGGTTTGGGTTATAGTTGGGTGGTAAGGCAGGCCCTGCAGACACGGGCGGCTGGACACTGGGTAACTGATTTGGTTGCAAGCTATTTGGATTCATTATTTCGTTTTTTCCACCCTATTTACCACCCTAAAACTCTGCCCATGCGACCTGCACATGCTTAGTGCAATGAAATCACCACTTCGTCGTCGGCCTCACTGATGCGCTTGGCTTGACGAGCGATTGTTGCAACGTTTAGGTCGTCGTTATTTGCAAGACTAAGTATAGCAGGATTAGGGGTGGTTGCGCTAGCTGGAGCGGCGGTAATTGGTGGCGTATATGTTGGGGCAGCAACAGGTGGCAGCACGGTTGCAGTAGGGTCATCGCTCGGAATAACGGCATACGGATCCACAGGTGTTAATTGCGGTACTGGTGTGACCGGTGCATCGTGACTAATTGGCTGTAAAGTCTTGATATGGGAATTAGTTCGGTGCTTGTCCTGCTCATGCTCAGCTTCAATTTTCGCTATCAGCGCTTTTTCGGCCTCGGTTGCTTCTGGTACTGCCACATCTGCCGAACCTGGCGCAACGACTTGGCTGTTTTGGAAGGTTGCATAGCCCTCAGGAGCGTCTACTTGTGGTGCAGCGCCATTCTGCTGATTTAAGAACCAATAGTCGGCTGGCGGTGTGGTAGGTGCACTTCCCTGTTGTAGACTCTGTCGTATTGCTTGTTGATGCTGTACAGTAGCTGCCTGCACCATCTGGTCCAAATGCTGGGCAATCGGGTTATTATGAGCATCCATCATGTCATCCGATGCATGGACATCAATAGCCTGCTCCGTTATAGGCAAATTGCTCGGGGCGACCAAGCGGTCGGAGCCGTCACTAGTGCTCAAATAGCCAGGTTGGGCAAACATGTTCACGTCCACATTCTTGACGGCCCAACCACGGCTGTCTAGCGTGCTAGCAAGTGCGGTCAATCGGCTCTGCACCTCTGATTGATCCAGGCCATTCGTAAAAACTTTGATAATTTTCTTTGGCACAGTAATAGTTACCAGCTGGCTCTGGCCATCTTGGTTCCATATACGGACATGCGGCTTCAGTAAAAACCGCAGGCGGGCCAGCAACCAGATGTCATTTGGTTGGTCGCGGCTTATCGGTGCTGCCAAGAATCCAAACACTGCCATCGGCAAGAGCAAAATTACTACAAACGGCCAGCGCACAATACTCAGAGCTGTCGCTGTAATCAGCTTAAATTCAATAAATCCAATAGCTATAGTAATTATGGCAAAAATAAACTGCTTGAGCGTCAGTGGCCCTAAGAGTTTGTCTTCTGCCTCAATATCCTGGAGTACTTTATACGTCGCCATCTTTAGCATCAGTATATAAAGTCTTGGAGCAAAAGTCTAAGAGATGATGAGGTTAGGCTAATATTTACGGTGTCAGTGGGTTTCGGCGAGCATAGTCTGCAGTTTGACGGGCTGCAACTTTATCGGCAATTTTTGAAGCTTTAGCTCGTTTTGATGCAGCTTGCTTGGCAAGTTGCTCCTGGCTTCTGCGTGTATCAGGCGTATTGGCGACAGTATTTCCCCGTTCATGGAACCTTGCTTCTATGTTTAACCGTTTTGCGTTTAGGTCCATGAAATCTGTTCGGTTATCTCTGAAGTTGTTTTTCATTGAGCGTAGTGGTATTGCAGGAGATGTAATCACCTGCTTTGCGCCGCGGGCAACTTTAACAGCACGGCCAACAATCCGTTCTGGCACTGGTGCTTTGTGATGTAACTTTGAAGCATCGTCAAGCTTAGCATATATCTTTGAGTTTGCCTCGTCGGCGTGATGCTGCTGTTTATAGGCACGGGTTAGAGCTTTTTTGTCGCGTCTACGCGTGAGTGGCTGTAGTGCTTCTTCAAAGTTTTCATGTGAGCTAATCTTATTGCCATACAAGTCTTCAAACTGACGTGCATGAGCTCTGGCTTTTAGTATTTTCCAAGACTTAACATTGGCCCGGTAATCTTGCCAGTCTTCCCACGCGCCACGACGGACTTTAGCGGCTTTTTTTAGTTGTTCATTAATATCATTTTGTACATGCTTATTACGAATGTTTACATCGTGTAACTGTTGCTGGGAAGAATTATAAGGTTCCCATGCGTCGCGTTGTATAACTTCCTTCTCTACTGCGTCGCGTTCGTCGAGGCTGTAGCGTGTTTTGTCTGGGTGGCGCTCTGCAAGTACCACAGCAATTTTAGCTCTTACTTCGGGCCTGTTGAGGTAGTCTCGTTGCATAAATGCACCAAAGCTCTCGTCCACCGGAGTTGACACATTGTGCTTGGCTCGGTCTATAGCCATCAGGTTTATCTGGTTACCAGTTCTGTTTGCCCTGTCAGGTGCAAGCTGTTCAAGCCTTCTAGTGCCAAACAAACCCATACCGGCAGCTCCGCCAAGAACAAGATGGTCAGCATGAGTATGAGCGGTTTCGTGAGGGACGCCGTGCTTTGCTGCTGTAACTGCAACGAAGGTCGCGGCAGCTGCAGTGGCTACTTTGGCTACTCGGCGTGCGGTTCGTGGGCGCAGTTCGATAACATTTGATGGTGTAGGAAGGGTCTCTGCCGGGAGTAGTACGAGCTGGTTTTCATTAGTCGTAGTTACGGGTGTTTCGGATTCTGTTGGAAGTATTTCCGGAGTAATAACAGGCGTATTTTCCACAGGAAGATTAACAGAAAACTTATATCCGTCCGGACCCACGAGTTCGACAATCTGTGGCTGAGGATCAACTGCTGGCGCTTCAAAACCAGGCAGAATACCCTGACCTGGGATCTCTACGGGGCTATTAAGCTGATTTTCTGGTTTTGATGTTGGAAATGTTTCCATGACCTCTTAATACTACTACATAATAGCTTTTTTGTCAATACTGTTATGCTTAGTTTCGAACTATGTAGGAACTCCTGTGTTAGCTCCTGAACCACCTCCAGCAGAAGGCATTCCACCGCCAGGACCGGCAGCACTAGTAAGGCCGCCGCCTGCTGCTTGCTTTTGAGCGGCATTGGAGTAATCTCGGCGCATATGTTCGAAATTTTGGCTCGGAGGTGTTATATACGCATCTCCCGCGCTATTCAATACCCCACTCTGTTTATTTTTAGCTACCTGAAGTACGGTTTGTGGGCCATGCTCTGGATCATTAATTAGGTTTCCTATAAGACCATCGGCAAACTCACGCGCATTCTGTGGAGAAGCAGACTGCGCCATAGCGTCATAAAGGCCCATAGTTGACGCAACGGCTTGATCGTAATCTTTGCTTAAAACAGTACCGTTCTGAACACCTGTGGCAAGTTTGTTGATCCTGCGTGTATGAGACTCGGCGAGTTCGCGGGCGCTGCTTGGCTTGCCGTACATAGCCTGGCCTGGTGTGACTGAGTCTGCTGCGTTATCCATAATCCTATTGTGCGCCTCGGTAGAACTTATATTGCCTGCTTGAAGTTGCGAAAGTGCGCCTGCCCAAGTACCAAAGCCAGCTTGGCCTGCCATTTGCCCGGAGTTAGTTAATGCGACGCGCATCTCAGCCAACGCTTTGCCGGCACCGTTGGCATCTTCGCCATAAGTATCGGCAATATCCTGGAGCATAAGCGAAGCGTCAAAGCGCTTAGTTTTAGGATCTATATAGCCAGTACCGGTACCAGCCTGGGCACGCAGACGAGCCTTCTGGAACGTTTCATTGTTAACTTCACGCTTGGTACGCATGATCTGGTTTACTGCATCTTCACGGGCTACAGCGTTGTTTGCGCCAGCAAACCTATCAGCGTCAAAGCGTTCCAGCTCAGCGGCAATATCCTCTCGGCTATCTTTTTTAGCAGCCCAGAGTTTGGCATCATCGCCCTTCCACTGTGCAAACGATGTGCTCTTCTCGGCAAAATCTTTTACTTCTGATTCACTACCTTCAAATCCTGCCGTACGCATGCGGCTGCCGAACTGGCGAGGGTTAAATCCTGCCTTACCTCTGCCTATAATACCTGCTTGCTCATAGCGCTTATTAAATCCTGCACGTAAAGAGCCTTCTTTAGCACCTTTAAAGAAGTTACCGCTATTACGTTGCTCTTTAACATTGTGTTTGCGCTCGCCACGGAACTTGCGCTGCTTGTCGAAGAAACCTTTACTCCTGTCATTGGCCATGCCACCAAGTGATGCTATCGCTCCGCCTGCCAGCTTGAAAGCTGCAGGAAGGGCGAAGTATGGACCGAAATATGCGATAAAAACAATGATTTGGGCGAGGAAATTATTACCATCTGTAGTGCTGGTAAGTGCTGCAAAAACTCTTCCCATGCTAATGAAAGCAACGATTATTGGGAATGCGAGTAGTACAGCTTGGAAGTTTTCTTTCCAAAACTTGAACGCTTTCGCAGTGTTGGGGAGTATCCAAAAAACAATGGCTATCGGTGCAAATATGACTAGTAAGAACACGAAGATATTTCGGAATGTTATTACTAGGAAAGCTGTTAGAATTGCAGCCAGCCCGACAAGCACCAAGCTACCGACAACTAGGAAATCAAGCCCTCCAACTAATGCAGCAGCTAGACCTACATTACCTATTGCTAAGCCCCCGTTACCGATGTCTGGCGCTTTAAGTGTACTCGCGAATGGTTGGCTAATTATGGTACCAATACCCTGGCCTAGGTCATTTGAAATACCAATCATAAGTTTTGTCAGTTGCCACGAGAGCGTAATTCCAATGACAGCGATAACGATTCTTGGCAGTACTTTTTTAACAGTGTAAGCATCAAATGGTCCATATGAAAAAGCTTGCGATAGTACCATTATAATCGCAATACCGAGGAGAAGGGAGAGCGCTATAGTACGCATTGCAGACCACGCTTTGTATACAGCAGTACCAGCTACACTTAGTGGCGCGCCGCTTGCATCTACTCCCGTTTCAAAAGGCGCATCGGGGCCTGATAGTTTTATTGTCAACTGATCATCGATCTCAGAGTCGAGTTTATTGGCGGCTGTAACGGCAGCGTTAATAATGGGGCACACAAGCCAGGTCAACGGATTTACTAGACTTATATCACACTTTAGATTCAGGTTATCTGCGCTACCACCAGCCTTTACGACTGCCTGTCCATCAACATCGAAGGACACTTCTAATATTTTGTCTACGACTTTCGTTACTTCTTTACATACCGTATCGAGCACGCAGAGTAAATATTGCCCTGGTGGCACCCCAGCGAAGGCGGCTCTTGAGATGGCCGTTCTATCTGCTTGAGCCGTGCCGTTATCAATAGAATCCAGAGTAACAGCGTTTGTCTCTGCTGTCTGAACTACGGTGCCAGCAACATCTTTAAGGGTGACCAGTATTGCTGGGACTTCTATCTTGTCACCACCACCGATGAAACGTGCATTGAGCGTAACATTTATAAGTGCACTTAAGGCGGGGTCTGAGAAAGTCACATTTAGAGGAACATACTGCACCTTTACTATCTGACCGCATGGAATAGTAGTGGCACAAGTGTATGCCCCGGCTTCTAAAGTGATACTACCCTGGTACTGACTTTGTGTAGTATTGCTTGCTCCCTCAGTTTTGGTGAGCGTCACTGTCTGCGTCGATGGAGCACCTCCAGTCTTCGTAAGTGAAACAGTAATACTCGCTTCTGGTTTAGGGGTAGTAACTAACGTTATATTTACACTTTTTTGAGCAGAGGTCTCGGCTGTAGTCGACTGGGCTGAGCGAGTTCCTAAGATAGTAATAGGTAAATTTTGGATTGTACTAAGTACGTCGTCTTGACATGCAACTTCAGTAACTGGAGTGCCTGGTTGACTGGCAAACTGTACGCCCAGAGCTGTTAAGAACCCATTCTGTGGGCCACTTATTGACAATTGTCCATTATAGATACACCCTGTCTTATGAGTGACCTGTGCACTAAATACTTCTCCGGTGCCGGGTAAAGTAAAATCCAAGCGTTTAAAAATAACTGTATTCTTAAAATCCCCGCCAGTGCCGGTAATTGTGGAAAAATCAGTCCACTTAAATGTCTCACCTGCGGCATAGGTTTTTTGATTTGATGCAGCAGAAGCCACTGCCATTACTAGAATGGCTAAAAAAAATAAAGCTTTCAGTTTACGATAGGCTTTATTCTTCACTTCACAAACCTATCAAATTCGTTAATTTTCCAAATATTTTCTTCTTGTATTGCTATAAGTGTATATAAATATGAACGGTCTCCAGCAGTCAGGTCATAATTCAATTTCTGTGGGTTTGCAGTAGCTGGATATGCCTTGGACGGGTTTGTTACTGCTGCGATGCCTACATATTTAATACTTGTATAGTCACCTTCATTTTTTAGGTAATCGCTCCATGTTTTTATGCTTACGCGTTTTTTAAAAGAAGTACTGAACAAGGCATAACTAGCTGTTGTATCCTTTGACTTCATAGAAGCTAAAAACCTATTTGCGGTATCATGAGCACCATTCTCTGGTGACTTCGGTCGGAGAAAGAGAACTCCTATGATTGCGCCAAGAACAACAAGCCCACCTAAAACAACCAACAATTTACGCATATAAGCATTATACAGGTTTATAAAAAGTGAAAAAGTATAAAGTACTGCGTTATGCTTGAGCAATTCATACATATTAATACTCTTGCTTTGACGCTTTGCCTGATAAGCGGTAGAATTCTGAGTGTAAGAATGAAAATATACAATAGAGTCAGTTTATACATGAAAGTAAGCGTGCTAGTGGCAGTATTCGCACCACTACTTTTGTTTGTCGCTAATGGATACGCAGCTACCCCGGCGGGGTGCCCTAGTGGACCAGCCGGGACCGTTCCAGCAGGATCAGTATGTCCTGACGGGAGTACCCCAGTGAAGGACGGTACATTGCCCTTATTCTGTCCTGGAGGTGCGCAGCAGGGCGCTGTTCCTACGAGCTATACGGTTGTATGCCCTGCTCGCCCCGGCAGAGCAGAATGTACATTTGCGGAAGCGACTAAAACGTGTACGCCCACCGATGCTACGGCCCCTGCGCCAGCTTTTCCGGACTACGGCAAGCCATTCAAAACTAACGCTGCTGGTGACTGCGGGGACGCTTACAATAACTGCATCACACGCGACATACAAGTCGCAATCAATGTTCTATCTATAGGTGTTGGCGTTGTCATAACTATCATGATTGTAATAGCAGGTCTGCAATATATGACTGCACGTGACAACCCTCAATCAATCCAAGCCGCAAAAACTAAGATAACTAACGCAGTTATAGCATTAGTAGCTTTTGTATTCGTTTATGCATTTCTACAGTGGATAGTGCCGGGGGGGATTTTTTAATTGATGCGTTTTAGAAAAATAGCTGCATATTATGCGGTAGCTGCATTGATGGGCGTGATAGTATTAATGCCGATGAGAGCTTCGGCAGCTTCATGCGACCCTAGTAAAACAAACGGTAATCCCATTAAGTTTCTAGGCCTACCAACCTGGTACCAATATTTGCCTGGCGAAACAGACCCAGTTGGTAAATGTGTACCGCAGATTAGTGGGTGTACAGTTACTGCTGACGTAGCTAACAATACATGCATACAAAGCTCTGGGGTAGATGCTTCAAAGATATGGTTGATTGCGCTCGCCGTATTGCAATTTCTCTTAAGAATCGGAGGATTTATTGCCTTTGTTATGATTATATTCTCAGGATTCAAATATATAACGAGCCAAGGAAACCCTGACGCTACAAAGGCAGCCCGGCAGACTATAATCAACGCGTTTATCGGCATGGTAATATCAATAATTGCTGCAGCGAGTGTCAGTTTTGGTGTAAGATTATTACAAAAATGAACAACCTATCTAAAATTCTTTCAACTCTTGAAAAGCCTGGCGGTTTGCCGAGTCAGGATCTCGGAGATTCTACTATCCATTCCGTATTGAGTTTTGTTTTTGCTCTGGCTGGCATTATTGCCCTGCTTATGATATCGATTGCTGCTTTTAGATATGTTATTTCGCGTGGTGATCCGGAAAATACCAAAAAGGCAAAGAATACCATCTTGTATGCAGTCGTAGGTCTAGTTATCGCTATGTCAGGCTACGGAATTGTAACGTTCGTATTTAGTAAGGTGAAATGATGCAAAAGATACTACTATTAATTATTTTGTTTAGCGCTTTCTTGTTTGTGAGTAAACCTGCTTATGCTCAGGTTGGGGCTTTTGATAAGGTATGCGAGGCGAGCGGTAATGCGGGCTCAGTGTGTACACAGAACACAGACGCTAATCCGATCACGGGTAGTGGTGGTATTTTTACGAAAGCAATCAACCTCATCACTTTTCTGACAGGTGCTGCTAGTATCATCATAATCATTCTTGGAGGTATCAAATATGTCGCCTCTACTGGTGATCCGGGTAAGGTTTCAAGTGCTAAAGACACTATCCTTTATGCTGTAATCGGTCTTGTTGTCTCAGTCAGTGCCCGTGGAATCATATTGTTTATAGTAAATAGGGTAAAATAAAAGGAATTAAATGAAAAGACTCATATTAATATTCATAGCCTTGTTTACCTCCCTAACATTTATGGGAGCTCTTTCTCAGCATGTCTTCGCTGTAGACTGTACAGATTTTAAGACACCAGGCTGTGCTCCTTCTGATGAAGTGTGTGCTGGAATAGGAAGTGTAAATCCAGGAGGCACGGGTTGTGACGACTCTACGGGCAGTGGCAGCGTTCAGAATGCCATCAAAGTTGCCGTTACTATTCTTTCGTGGGTTGTTGGTATTGCAGCAGTTGTTGTTATTATCTTTGGTGGCTTCCGTTACATTACCTCAGGTGGTGATAGCACAAAGGTCGGAAGTGCCAAGAACACCATACTTTATGCCATAATCGGATTAATTATTGTTGCCATGGCACAGGTCATTGTGCGCTTTACATTGAATAAAACTACTGGTAACACTCCCGCTGGCTTACCGGCTGGATGTACAAGTGACCAGCGTAAGAATGGGGAGTGTTAAATAGGTTACGACGTAGAACACGCTTGTATCCGACCCCTAACAGTGCTATAAATAAACGTAAGTAAAACAAGGAAAATATCACATGTTCAAAAAAATCAAAGATTCATTAATCGTCGCCGCAAGCGTATTGCTTTTTGCGGTGCCTATATTAGCACCCGCCACTGTACACGCTGCACCTTGTACTTCCCCAGGCGTCCCAGCTGGGTGTAGCTCAGATATTCGTAATAACCTTTGCGCAGGAGCTGAGCTACAGACTACGACTAGCGGTTCAGCAGGAACGGATTGTGCAGGAATCGACGATCCACTTACCGGTGGCGCAAGCGGTGTAACCGTACTCATAAAGAACATTATTAATGTGTTTTCACTAGTTGTTGGTATCGTAGCTGTACTTATGATCATCTTCGCTGGTTTCCGTTATATTACATCAGGTGGTAACGATGGCAGTGTTGGAAGTGCAAAGAACACCATTCTATACGCCGTTATTGGGCTTATTATAGTTGCGCTCGCGCAGGTAATAGTACGATTTGTAATTGCTAAAGCAACTGCCTAGTCCTAAAGTAACTCTAGAAGTAAAAAAATGTTAAAGAAAATATTACTCACACTCGCAGTTGCCCTCGCATCAGTAGCACCACTAGCCTTCGTAGGCGGAGCCTACGCAGCGGAAGGCATCCAGCAGAACTTGTGTGCGGGCGCTAACCTCAACGTTAATACAGACTGTAATAGTGGCGGCATCACTGATGCGCAGGCACAGCAGCGTATCAACGACATCCTTCACAGCATCATCAACCTGTTCTCACTCATCGTTGGAATAGTCTCAGTCATCATGATCATCTTTGGTGGCCTGAAGTACATAACATCTGGTGGCGACTCGGGCAATGTTGGTAACGCCAAGAACACGATTCTCTATGCCATCATTGGTATAGTCATTGTTGCCCTTGCTCAGTTTATCGTTCGCTTTGTTCTGACAAAAATAGCACAATAAGAATAGTCAGTAACTATAAAAACTTCCCCGCTAATCCGGGGAAGTTTTTATATGTTTTTCCAATCACTGCATTAGTTGGGGTAACCTGCAACTAAAAAGCGTACTTCATTAAAATAACCGCTCTTCACAATTGCTAAGCGGTTATTTTACGACTCACGTATTATTACAGGATCTGAATCTTCTTAACAGTATCTTGCTTTAGCTTAGCAAAAGAAATGGTCAGGACTCCGTCCTTAAGCATCGCTTCAATTTCTTCTTCCTTAACAGGAACAGGCAGTGCAATACTACGACTAAACTCGCCCCAATAACATTCTTGGACAAAGTAGTTCTCTACGTCTTCTTCGTTGCCTGCACTAAGAGTCCCACGGATGCTGAGCGTATTGTCAGATATGCTGACATCAAGTTCGCTTTTGTTAACACCAGCTGTCCGCGCCTTAACAACTAACTTATCTTTAGTTTCGTACACATCAACAGCTAACTGCCCTGGTACTGGTTCTTCATCATCCCAATCGGCAGCTGTCGGAGCTGCTGCTTGGTTATCTTGGCCTACAGTATCATTCGAAGGCGCCATCGAAGTATCGTCATCACCTAAGAAGGCGGCTGTAAGCTCATCTTCCATCAAGAGGTCGTCATCCTGATTCCGTCGTGCCATCTTATTTCTCCCTCATAGCTTAAAATAGACAAAAAGATTGATTTTTTATCTTCCTCCTAGTATAGCTATAGTTGTGACAGGGTGCAACGCTTTTGAGTACATATTTACAACATAATAAAAACAACAGGAGTTATTTGTGCGATTAATCGAACACTTTTACCGACTTTTAGCACCTCATGAATGTTTAAACTGTGGTCAGGAAGGCAGTCTTCTCTGTAATGACTGTGCTACCATCGTACTTCCACGTATACCTTCGCGTTGCTATCGCTGTTTTCGCCAGTCACTAAATTATTCCACCTGCCCTGTTTGTGGTCATCATTCTGTGCTCAAGCATGTGTGGGTACGAACGCAGTATAACGAACCGGCGAAACAAGTAGTGCATGAGCTTAAGTTTAACTTTGCGAAGGATGCGGCACGGCAGATTGCCCAGGAGATGTATAAGATGTTGCCACAACTGGGCGTTGATACGCTGATTATCCATGTCCCCACCGCTTCATCGCATGTCCGTCAGCGTGGGTTTGACCAATCTGCCTTGATTGCGCGTGAGCTCTCGGCTCTTACCGGTCTGCGTCACGTCCACGGCTTGGGTAGGCTTGGTCAACAGCGTCAAGTTGGTGCTACTTCTACCATAAGGCAACAACAGATGAAAAATGCCTTTCGACCCCTGTCTCGCGGGACTATAAAAGGCAAACAGGTGCTTCTGGTAGACGATGTTTTAACAACGGGATCAACCCTGGAAGCTGCTGCCCTCACTCTGCGCCGCGCTGGCGCAACGTCGGTTGCGGCAGTGACGTTTGCCCAAGCCTAAATAAAAAGGCCTCCGGCTGGAGACCTTTGCAAAGATAATGCCTTACCTGAGGCATAGCTTGTTTTCTTGGCGGAAGAGGAGGGATTCGAACCCTCGGACCCTTGCAGGTCTCCGGTTTTCAAGACCGGTGCACTCGACCACTATGCGACCCTTCCGTATCTGTTTATAGTGCCACCCTCTGCAACCAACTCCTTAAAAGAATTAGCAACAAAGGATGGCGGAGGAGGAGAGATTCGAACTCTCGCGGGAGATTGCTCCCCCCTAACGATTTAGCAAACCGTCCCCTTGAGCCACTTGGGTACCCCTCCGCGTCAACGTGTGATGGTTGGTTGGCTAAGCTGCCGTCAAAATGAATTTGCCCGGCAACTTTAGTCAACCAACCAAGCCGTCTCCTTTCAAAATCCCAAACATCCCACAAGTGGGATTGGTTTGGTATTTTGGCTAAGACATCTACGCTAACAGATTGAAATTATAGCAGTAGTGCCATCTGTTGTCACGGGGTATTACAAAAGAATGCCGTCTAGCAAAAAATGATACAATAAGCGTATGCAAGAAAAGGGTCAAAACGAGCAGCATACACAGCCGCCAGCTGGATGGGTGTTTACTCCCGGTGCTCCCCCGCAGCCTGCCGCTCCTCAACCTGTTAATCAGGCAGAATCCTTAGTCCAAGACAGTTACACTGCTGATAACACATCAGCTCCACTCACTAACCAGTCGCCAGACACTATCATCGCATGGACAGCCTCAGAATATGTTGGTAATGCAAAGGCCATGAGTTGGTTTGCGATGCTTGCCGCCGCAACAGTTTCGGTTACCGTGATCGTATACTTACTGACAGGTGATCTTATCTCGGTCATTGTTATTGCTATCCTTGGGATTATCATCGGTGTCTTTGCGGCGCGCCAACCGCAGGTCCTCCAATATGGCCTCGACAGATCTGGTATACATATAGGTTTACGATTTTTCCCCTATCAATCTTTTAAAACATTTACAGTAGTCCATGAAGGTGCGTTTAATCATATTTCGCTGCTGCCGCTCAAGCGATTTATACCTCCCATCGCCATTCATTATTCGCCCGCCGATGAAGATAAGATTACCAACACACTCGCCGACTATTTGCCGTATGAAGAACATAAGCGTGATATGATTGAAAGCTTCAGCCATAAAGTACGCTTCTAAACTTCCTCGTTACGCTGTTCTTCTATAAATTACATGCATTCGTTTTGATATGCATGGTTAATTATAAATAATAACCCCGATTACAATCATAAAATCTATAACGAACCAGAGGAGCTGTGTCATGATAAATGGCTTGATTTTATGTACGATGCCATAAAGTAGAAAGATTGTCCCTAGAACCATAAAGCCTAGCCAAGTCCAAAGTGAGATGCCAGTAACATTATGAGTCGAATATATCTTATAAACCTGGGGTAAAGCAGTCAGTGGGTGAATAATGGCTGCCACTGCCATCATGCGATCAACTGCAGTAATCTGTCGCTTTTTTCTGAGATATTTTTGTAAATGAAAAGACATTACCATAATGATAGCAAAAACCTCTCCTTTCGGAGAGGTTTTTGAATTGGTGTACCCGACAGGATTTGAACCTACGACCTCCAGTACCGCAAACTGGCGCTCTATCCAGCTGAGCTACGGGTACCCATCAACAGATAGACTATAGCAGAAAATACCACGTTTGAACAGAGGCCAGGCTTCCCTTTCCGCATGATTTGCTACACCATACGCGGTCGGGGGCGGTATGATACATGTATAACAAGGAGTTTTTATGGGCCTAGAACATGCATTCTATATTATTGGCATTATATTCATGAGTTCAATAATCCTGCTACTCATCGCCTTGGTTACCGCTGTGCTGGTCATTAAAGCTAAGATAAACCATATTCACACAATGATCGAAGAAAAGGTCGGTACGGTCACAAGTTTTGCTGATACGGCAAAGGCATTCTTCAAGAAAAAGTAGTCGGCAATAATACTTCGCCTTATAAAGTAATTATACATATAGTATAATTTGATCTGTGAAAAATATTTACCCAAGTGAAGGACCATATAGCCAAGCTGGCTTTATGAATGCAATGGCGAGAGGCCCTGTGCTTGATTTGACGCAGATTAATGCGCGTGAAGTCGCCCAGAGTCCAATATCGCCCGAAGAGCAGCTTGTATTTGAATATTTCCGCAATACCGAAGGCAATACCCCGCTTTATTTAGAAAATCTCAGCGCCAACCCAGACTTCCAAGATGACCCCATCCTCAAATATTTCCAGTTTAATAAATGGCTGCCAGAAGAAAAAGCTCATGAAGATTTCTGGGGAATTATCCTCGATAATGCACCTGTAGACGAAAACCTCTCAATGGGTATACCGCTTGTAGATTTAGCACCTACCCCAAAATCAAGAACGGGTAAGCTAAAAGATGCTGTAACGGGTATGGTTATGAACCACGGGCTCACCCGTCTTGGCGAAGAAGGCTCGCATGACTTAACAGCAGTCGAAATGGCGTGGGGGATGTCTCAGGAGGCTCTTACTAAGGAAGGCTACAAAAGACTCGAAAGACGTACTAACCACCCTGTGGTGCGGCGGACGATGCCTACTATAGCAGGCCAAGAAAGCGTACATCACATTGTCTATGCCAGGCAGGCATTTCTGCGGATGGCAGGCTTAGAAAAGCCAAAAGAATATGAAGGAACTGAGCTATTGTGGCGGCCTGAACATACCAATAATCATGCAACGCGTATCCAAAAGCTTACGAGAACCATATTTAATCGTTTTTTGATGCCAGTAGGAGTTGGTGAGAGTTCCCCTGTAGCTTTTGGCTTTGTAGCATCAGTACTTATGTCCCCTGTTAAGGACGATAAGAGACAGTTAAAACAGGAACAAAGCATCGGCGACTCTGTTGATGCAAAAATTGCCCGTCTCCCCGGCCAAGCAGGTTCAATGCCGATGACGAAGGCTATTCAAAAGAGTATCGATGCGTACGAGCAAGCGGTTGGCTTAAAAGCTGCTTAAAACTGCTATAATACCCCTGTTAGATGGAAGGGTCGCATAGTTGGTCTAGTGCGCTTGTCTCGAAAACAGGTATGTCTTGCAAGAGGCATCGAGAGTTCGAATCTCTCCCCTTCCGCCATTACTAAAGACGTATCTAGTTTGGTTACGTCTTTAATTAGTTAAAATTGTAATTTACGTGGTTGTTTTGGACGCGGTGGAGCACCTGGCACTGGTGGTCGTTCAAGGTTTCGAACTGGCCTGTCAAACATAGGTACATCTGTTTGCACTGGCGATGGGCTGGACACAACAACCTGTGGTTGAGGGTTCGGCTCATGCTCCTGGGCTTGTGGCTCATTTTCCTGACGGTTGCGCCGTATAAGCATGCTTGCGAGTAGTATTGCCGCCAGACCCAATACGCTAAAAGCAACAGCGTGTGTTAGTAAGATACGCTCAAGGTCTGCAAGAACTACCCCTAAGAAATCGAATCCAAGCTTTGTCTGTGTAGCAACAGAAGTACTCTGAGAAGCTAACTTTGTGCTTGCCCACCCATATAAATACTTGGCCAAGAAGTAAACGAGCACCAGGCTTAGTCCAGTCGTTAAAAATATCACCCCAACACGTCTTATACCCCGCAAGCGGTCACGGCTTAGGAATATTATCCCGGCCATCAGTATTACGCTAAGCACCGTCAATATGATCGGTAATGAACTGCTCAGTTGGTATGTTTTTTGCACCGCAACGGCGCGGCTGTCACTTGTTATCGGAATAGATTCGCCAGACTTATCTTTAATTTTGAAATCTTCGCCTTTGATAGTTGTATTTTTAAAGAAATCTTGAGCGAGAAACTGCTGTTTTGCGAGAGTAGCTACTTGGTCAGCGGTCACCCCTTTTGGCAAACACGTTGCGGCAAATGGATCAACGGGGTCGTTTCGGTTGACTGCCCCACACGGCGGCAAGGCAGCGGCGCGGGTTTTTGCGTAGTTACTGAGGCCTGTTGTCAGCTTTTCTTTTGCCGAAGTTAAATCTAAGCGGAAATATAAGTCTTTTTGCGTGCCGTCAAGCCAGCTATAAGTGCTATCAAGCACTGTATCAACATTTGTTTTAACAAAATCTGCACTCAGTGTATCTGTAACAAGCGCCTGTATGGCAGGATCAGAAATTGGTATGCCGGAGCCGCCAGAACTCGCATCCCCACTACTTCGTGCATTGTTCTGTTTTATAGTGTCAACGGCAATCGGGCCAACCTTGTTATAAAAGTCACTCTTATCAAACCAGCTTTTAACAACTTGTCTGTTATGAATAGTCGCGATCCCTATGTTTGTCCACGCCAGTAACAGTAAAACACTACCCAAAAGTCCGGCGCATAGGGTAACGCCTAGTTTTCTTATAACATTCATAAGCTTTATTGTACGATATCTTACACGTGCTCGAAAGAGTTCAAGAGTGATATACTATAAGCATTATGGGAAACAGTATCATTGCCTTCTTAGTCTCTGTCAGCGCGAGCGTCTGGATCTATAGCAAGCTAATGCGCAGCACGGGTAACAATACCAAAAGCGCCCTGACAGCCAGCGCCATCTCGGCAATTTGTATATTCTTGCTTGCTCTCTTTGCGCTTAGTTTTATACCTAAGTAGCCATTTAGTACTATTTTTATCGCTTTTATACATGCCAACTGGTACTATAGTCCTATATGGATGAGCAGAGTTTGGGTAGGCATCTGCAAGCCGCGCGGCAAGCTGCAGGTTTGACACAACAGGAGTTATGCCAGAAGGCAGATATCTCTTATTCGACGCTGGCAAAGATTGAACGTGGAGCTATTAAGTCTCCATCAGTCTTTACGGTGCAACGGCTCACCGAAGTACTCGGACTTTCTTTAGACAACATGATGGGCAATAGCCATGGGCAGACACTGGGCATAAAAAGTCGCAGTAAAACGGGGGTCAGTTTTGTTTTTTTTGATATCAACGGCTGTTTAGTGCGGTTTTTTCACCGGGCATTTACAGAAATTGCCAAAGACACCCGCGCTCCCGCAGACGCTATCGAAAGTGCTTTTTGGCACTATAACGATGCAATTTGTCGAGGGGAAATAACCCTTGCTGAATTCAATAGTTTATTTGCAGAACAACTAGGCGTACCGGCACTGGACTGGCAGAAGTACTATATGGCTGCTATCGACCCTATCCGTGAGATGCATGAAGTAGTTAATTGGACAGCTAAACACTACCGCGTTGGGCTACTTAGCAATATTATGCCCGGTTTTATTGATGAGATGATGGCTAAAGGGCTACTCCCTTCCCTTTCATATGACGTTATTATTGATTCTTCGGTCGTGGGCGCCATTAAGCCGGAGCGCCAAATTTACGAAATAGCCAGCAACCGTGCCGATGTACCAACAGAGGAAATTCTCCTTGTTGATGACAGCCGTACTAATCTTATGGCAGCCGAAAAATTGGGTTGGCATGTGATGTGGTTTGATGATTTCCGGCCAGAAGAGTCGGCCGAACGCGTCAAAGCAGCATTAGAACTAGCCTAATGCTGGCCGTTGATTGTCAGCACGGCGTATAGCCGTATAGGGGTTATTTATCAACAACAATGAGCCACTAAGCTCGGGTAACATTGGTGGCGTAGCCTCATCACCGGTTTTTAATTTTTCAAGCTCTTGCGCTTCGTTAAAAACAATCCACGCGTCATCTTCAGGAATTCCAGGAGAGACATGCATAAACCCCTGCTCGTCAATTTCACCTAATTTTGTATAACCAAAACTGCGGCCATTATTCGGGCTTTCAGTTATTACCGCTAAGCTCAGTACTTTTTCTACCCTGTCATCAACTCTTTTATTATTTAAAGCTGGTACGAATATCTTATCGAGCTGCTCAACACCTTCTGTATCTGTTTTAGCACCGATTAAAGGTGGCACCGCCTCTACAATTCGTGAAGCCGCTCCAGATACGAAAAGCCGTTCACTTATTTCATATTGCAGGCTTTTAAGTAGATCCTGCTGCATTTCTATATGACCTTTTCGGTCGCCGAACGGGTCTTGGTTTTTGTTATCTGTCATATTTGTGTTGCCTTTATAACATTCATAATAGCATAAGATTTACAAAAGTGCAAGTATTCCGTACTCATTCACCACCTTTGCAACGTAAGTTGCACTAAAAAAGGTAGGCGTCCTAAACTGTTAAGACCATTACATCTAACAGAAAGGAGCCTACCAT